>DATKFF010000507.1:0-5969 GCA_035511595.1 Solirubrobacteraceae bacterium
ATCGACGCGGCGTGGAACGCGGTCAAGGATTCCGGCCGCCCGCGCGTCCACACGTTCATCTCGACCTCGGACATCCACATCGAGCACCAGCTGCAGACGACGCGGGAGGACGTCATCGGCCAGGCTCGCGCCGCGGTCGCACACGCCAAGCAGTATCTGGACGATGTCGAGTTCTCGCCGATGGACGCCAGTCGCGCGGACGTCGAATTCACCGCCGCTGTGGTGCAGGTCGCGATCGACGAGGGCGCCGTGACGATCAACATCCCCGACACGGTCGGCTACGCGACGCCCGAGGAGTACGCGGCGATGTTCACCGAGCTGTATGAGCGCGTTCCCGCGCTGCGAGACGTGGTGGTCTCCGTGCACTGCCACGACGACCTGGGGGTCGCGGTCGCCAACTCGCTGGCCGGGATCCGGGCGGGCTGCCGCCAGGTCGAATGCGCGATCAACGGGATCGGCGAGCGCGCCGGCAACGCGTCGCTCGAGGAGATCGTGATGCTGCTGCATACCCGCGCGCCCTACATCGGGCTGACCACAGGGATAGACACGAAGGAGATCGCAAGGACCTCGAGGCTCGTCTCGCGGCTGACCGGCTACGCGGTGCAGCCGAACAAGGCGATCGTGGGTCGCAACGCGTTCGCGCACGAGGCGGGCATCCACCAGGATGGCGTGCTCAAGGAGCGCACGACCTACGAGATCATGGACGCGACCACGGTCGGCCTCGATGCCAACTCGATCGTCCTCGGCAAGCACTCGGGTCGTCATGCGCTACAGCAGGCGCTGTCCGAGCTCGGATTCGAGGTGTCCGGGCAGACCCTGAACATGGCGTTCAAGCGCTTCAAGGAGATCGCGGACAAGAAGAAGCAGGTCACCGCGATGGATCTCGAGGCACTCGTCACCGACGAGCTCCGTGAGGAGATCGTCGGCTACCAGCTCGAGTGGTTCGACGTCGAGGCGTCCACCCGGCGTCCGCCGCACGCGACCGTCGGCATCCGGAGCCCCGAAGGCGAGGAGCTGGTCGGCTCATTCACGGGCGACGGGCCGGTCGACGCGATCTTCCGCGCGATCAACGCCGCGACCGGCGTCGACGCCCGCTTACGGGAGTTCCGGGTCGACGCGGTCACCGGCGGCCAGGACGCACTCGGGGAGACCTCGGTAGTGCTCGAGGTCGGAGGGATCGTGGGATCCGGCCAGGGGGTTTCGACCGACATTCTCGACGCTGGCGCTCGCGCCTATATCCGGGCGCTGTCAAACGCGATCCGGCGCCAGGCGACCAACGCCGAGTCCTCGGCACAGACGGTCCCGGCCCGCTAGGTCCGGGGCGCTCGGCTAGGCCGGCGCCGCGACGCGGGTCGCGGCGGAGCGGCCGCGGAGCACGACGGGCTCGCCGAACTCCCAGCGGGCCGCTTCGCGGTCGCTCGCACGGCTGAGGATCGCCTCGCACGCCAGCAGCCGCGACGGGCTTCCCTTGGCGAGATCCGTGAGCCGAGCCGCCTCGTTGACCGCGTCTCCGATCACGGTGTACTCGTAGCGCTTGGCGGTGCCGATGTTTCCGGCCACGACACGGCCGGCGGACAGCCCGATTGCGGCCTCGATCCCGTCGAGCTCGAGCGCTAGGCGCCGACGCAGCTCGCGGCCCGCGACCAGCGCCGCGCTGGCGCCGTCGGGGTGGTCGGTCGGAGCGCCGAACACGCACAGCGCGGCGTCGCCCTCGAACTTGTTGACCCAGCCACCGTGCAGCGTCACGACCTCGACGACGATCTCGAAGAAGCGGTTGAGCGTCTCGACCACCTCGCGCGGGTCTCGGACCGCGGCGAACGCCGTCGACCCGACCACGTCGACGAACAGGATCGAGGCCTCGCGGAGCTCTCCGCCCAGCTCCAGGTCACGCCCGAGCGCGGATTGGGCGACCTCCTCGCCGACGTGGCGGCCAAACAGGTCACGAACGCGGTCGCGCTCGCGGAGCCCGGCGACCATCCGGTTGAACCCGGCCTGCAGCAGTCCGACCTCGCTGCCGTCGTCGACCGGGACCATCACGTCCGTATCACCGGCCTCGACGTGCCGCATCGCGCTGCGCATCGCGCGCACCGGCTCAGCCACGGAGCGGACCGCGACGAGGAGCGTCGCCAGTCCGACGGTGAGGGCCAGCCCGCCGAGGAAGATGACGGTCGCGGCGAGGTGCTGCGGCGACATCTTGGCGCCGAACAGGTAGGCGATCGAGACGACAACCGTGCCGCCGACCGCCACCGCCGTACCGAACTCCCAGGCCAGATAGACCCGCAACCCGATCCCGGGCGTCAGCGGATATGTCGGAGGGTCCGCCGAAAGCGCCAGCGCCGCTGCCGGGCGCGCGATCCATTCGGTCGCCAGGTAACAGAGGGCGGATGCGACGAGCCCGCCGATGATCACCATCACGAGCACGCCGCCGCTGACCGACCCGCCGAGGATCAGGGAGAGCGTCCCGAAGGCGACGCCTCCGAACGACCAGACGGCGAGCACCTGGCCGGCCTCGTGAAGCGGGATCCGGAGCGTGCGCAGCCGCTCGTCCTCGTCGGGCGCGCGACCCTCTTCGAGCCAGCGCTGGATCGGCTTGAACGCTCGCTCCCCCCACAGCGCACCGACGACGCAGGCGACCGCTGTCACGCCGACGGTCGCGAGCAGCACCGTGACCCGCGCGGACGCCGGAGGCTCGGGTCCCGGGAGCGGTACGACGAAAACGATGAAGATGTAGGACAGCGCCGCGCTGACGGCGTTGATCGCCGGAAGCGCGACTCGCATTTGCCGGCCGATCTGGCGCGCGATCGCGGGCCCGGTCCCGTATGTGTGCTCGCCGAGCGCTGCCGGCGGTGTCGTCGGCGCCGGGGTGGCTAGCGCGAGTGCGCGGGATGTGGGCTCGACGGCCACGGTACCCGTCCCTTGTACGAAATCGTACGCGCGCCGGGCGCGCGCGAGGTGACAATGATCACACTAAGCCGGGACCGTTTACGCCAGTCCGGCGGCGCGCCGGGCGCGCTCCGCGGCGGGGCGCCACGGGCATCCGGCGAGGTGATCATCGACAAGTCCGCAGGCCTGCATCAGCGCGTAGAGCGTGGTCGGCCCGACAAAGCGAAAGCCGTTGCGCTTGAGCTCGCGGGCGAGCGCGACCGTCTCGGGAGTCGTCGCTGGCACGTCGGCCCAGGTGGCCGGTGGTTTTGACTGCGGCGGGGCGTGGGCCCTGATCACCTGCTCGAGTGGGGTCCCGGTCTCCCGCAGCGCCACGGTGGCGCGCGCGTTGGCGAGCGTGGCCTCGATCTTCCTGCGGTTTCGAATGATCCCCGCGTCGCTCAGCAGGCGCGCGACGTCGGCATCGCCGAAGCCCGCCACCGCATCCGGGTGAAAATCGGCGAAGGCCGCCCGGAACGCCGGGCGCTTGTTGAGGATCGTTCGCCACGAGAGGCCCGACTGGAACGCCTCGAGGCTCATTCGCTCGAACAGCCCGCGTTCGTCCAGCACGGGGAAGCCCCACTCCTCGTCGTGGTAGCGCTCGTACAGCGGGTCGCCGTCGCCGAAGCAGCGCCCGGCCATCAGGCGCGACCGTTCCCGGCGGCGATCTCGAGCCCCTGCCCGTAGCCGGCGGCGAGCACGGCCCTGGCGCGACCGCGGTCCATCAGGTTGGTGCCCATCTCCGTCACGCTGGCCGCGTTCGGGCCGAACGTCCGGACCGTCGCACCTCGACGGCGGAGCGCGAGCGTCTCGACCGCTGCCGCCGAGCGAGACGCCCGCCGGACGACGCCGATCAGGTCGTTGGCGCCGGCGAGGCTGGCCGTTGGGTTCAGGCAGAGGACGTCGGCGCCGCGACCGACGGGCGCGATGTCAAGGTTCGTTGGGCTCCACACGCCGCCGTCGACGTACTCGTGGCCGTCAATCTCGACCGGCGCGAATAGCCACGGGACCGTGCAGGACGCCGTGACCGCGTCGGCGACGCTTGCCCGTGGGGCGCCCGGGCTCCCGAACACGACTCGCCTACCGGTGTCGCGGTCGACGGCCGTGACCCGCAGCCGCCCGTCGAATCGGGCTCCCGATTTGGCGACGTGCTCGTGGAGCCGGTCGAGTTTCTGGCGCGGTCGCGGTAGCCGCCGCAGCAGCGCTCCTCGCATCAGCGCGCCGCCTGGGGTCGCAATGCCGAGCGCCAGCGGGGCGAACGTCCCTGCGGCCGCAATCGCCCACGCGCCGGCCAGGCGCGCCGCCGCGGCCGCAGCGCTTGCGAGGGCGTTGGCGGATTCCTCCGGCGCCTCGGGCGCGTCCGGCTCCGTCGCCCCCCCGGGCAGCGGGTCAGGTCGCCGAGGCGAGCGGCCGGCGACCAGATCGGCTGCGACGATCGACCCCGCCGACGTGCCTGCGAAGTACTCGCAGCGGCGCATGTCGAGCTCGGTGGCGTCCTCGATGCCGCTGAGGACGCCCATCATCCAGGCTTCGCCGAGCACGCCGCCGCCGCCGAGGACGAGGGCGTCGGGGAGCTGAAGCATGCGTTGAGGCTAGCTACTACGGGTGCTCGGGCCGGACCTAGCTTCTGTACGTGATAGCGTACGCCCGTATGACGACGACCGAGACCGCTCCGAACGCCGGACTGGGGCCTCGTGTTCGCGCCCTCCGCGAGGCGATGGACCTATCGCTACGCGATCTCGCCGAGCGCTCGGGCGTGAGCGCGCCGATGCTCTCCCAGGTCGAGCGTGGGGAGACGAGCCCGACGCTCCAGGTCGCGACCCGGATCGCGCTCGGCCTCGAGCTCCGGCTCTCGCAGCTCCTGCGACTCGACGAGGACGGAGCGGTGAGCGTAGTGCGCCGCTCCGAGCGGCGGAAGGGACCGGGGGCACGTGGGGGCCACAGCTACGAGATCCTGACCCCGCCGCTGCCGGGTCAACGAGCCGAACTCTCGCGCCACACACTTCTCGCCGGCGCGGTCACGGGCGGACCCGGCGATCCGCCGATGCACGAGCCCGGCAGCCGTGAGACGGCGGTCGTCGAGTCGGGGACCGCCGTGCTCGTCTGCGACGGTTCCAGGCACGAGTTGAGCGCTGGCGATTGCGTCACGTTCGATGCCGATCTTCCACACCATTTTGAGAACCCCGGACCCAATGAGGCCATCCTGCTCGCCGTCGTTAGCGCCGGCCTCCGGAGGAGCTGAGAGATGCCGAAGAGCCTGTTCGACAAGCTCTGGGACGCGCACGAGGTCGCGCCCGGGCTGCTGTACATCGACCTTCACCTCGTCCATGAGGTCACCAGCCCGCAGGCGTTCGACGGGCTGCGACTCGCCGGTCGTCCGGTCAGGCGTCCCGACCGCACGCTCGCGACCGCCGACCACAACGTTCCCACCGATGGGACACCGGTCGCCGCGCGGATCAAGGACGAGCTCTCCCGCGTCCAGGTGGAAACGCTCGAGCGCAACTGCGAGGAGTTCGGGATCCCTATTTACTCGCTCGGCTCAGACAGCCAGGGAATCGTGCATGTGATCGGGCCGGAGTTGGGGGTGACGCAGCCGGGGATGACGATCGTCTGCGGCGATTCGCACACCGCCACGCACGGCGCGTTCGGCGCGCTGGCGTTCGGGATCGGGACGAGCGAGGTCGAGCACGTGCTCGCGACCCAATGTCTCGTTCAGTCAAAACCGCGCTCGATGTTGATCCGGTACGAGGGCGAGCTCGGGTACGGCGTCACCGCGAAGGACCTGATCCTCGCGACGATCGGCCAGATGGGCGTCGACGGCGCCGCCGGCCACGTCGTCGAGTACGCCGGACCCGCGATCGAGTCGCTGACGATGGAGGGCCGGATGACCGTCTGCAACATGACGATCGAGGGCGGGGGGCGTGCCGGAATGATCGCCCCCGACGAGACCACCTTCGAGTGGGTGCTCGGGAGACCCGCTGCGCCCGCCGAGATTCCGGCCGCGTGGCGCGAGCTCCGCAGCGACGAAGCCGCAAGCTTCGACCGTG
>DATKFF010000508.1:0-2133 GCA_035511595.1 Solirubrobacteraceae bacterium
ACCCGCTGCGGGGATTCGCCGCCGCGAGTGGCGCGAGCACCGCTCGGAAGGCGAACGCGATCAATTCGTAGGTAGGGCCAGGCGCGACGGCTCGAGCGGAGCGCGAGCCGTTGCTTCTCGTCGTTCCATGCCGGCGACCGATGAGATCCGGGGCGCTCCCCGGTCTGTCCCTCGAATGGTCGAATCCGTGACCCAGGGCGCCTGAGGGCGCTTACGATTCCGACGATGGCTGTCGTATCCGTTCGGGGCCCACTCCGAAAGCTCGCGGGCGGCCGCGCCGAGCACGAGCTCGACGGGGCGACGGTGCTCGAGCTGCTCCGCGCGCTCGAGCATCGGCATCCCGAGATGGGCGGCTGGATCCTCGATGAGCGCGGGCTGATCCGCCGCCACATCAACGTGTTCGTCAACGGCGAGCGCGGGGCCGAGGCGACGGTCGTGGGGTCCGGAGACCGGATCGAGGTGCTACCCGCGATAACTGGAGGCTGATGAATGACCGAGCTCGTGGTCGGGACGAAGAAGGGGCTGTTTCTGCTCGAGGGTGAGCCTGGGGCGGCGTTCGAGATAACCACGCGGGCGTTCGCCGGGGAGCCCGTCGACTTCGCGACTCGTGACCCCCGCACCGGCCGACTGCTCGCGACCGCGACATCGCCGTTCTACGGACCGAAGATCTTCTACACCGACGGGGACCCCAACGAGGAGTGGGAGCAGGCCGAGGGCGTCGCGCTGCCCGAGGGCGGCGAGCAGGCGCTCGAGCGGATCTGGGTGATCGCGCCCGGCGAGGCCGATGGCGTCCTCTATGCCGGCGGAGACCCCGGCGTCCTGTTCGAGAGCCACGACGGCGGTGCCAGCTGGGAGATCAACGCCGGCCTGTGGGACCAGCCCTCGCGGCTGCAATGGCAGCCCGGCGGGGGCGGTCTGTGCCTGCACTCGATCGCAACCTGGCCCGGCGACCCCGACAAGCTGGCGATCGCCGTGTCGGCCGCCGGGATGTGGCTGACCGAGGACGCGGGGCGCACCTGGCGGCGCGGCAACGAGGGCCTAAACCCCCGCTATCTCCCCGAGGAGACGCTCAAAGACGAAAACGCGGGACGGTGCGTGCACCACGTCGAGCGCGCGCCGAAGCGACCCGAGCGGATGTTCATGCAGTTCCACGGCGGCGTGTTTCGCTCCGACGACGGGGGCGCGAGCTGGAGCGACGTCGGTGGCGGCGGGCTCCCGTCGGACTTCGGCTTCCCGCTGATGGTCGACCCGGCGGACCCCGACAGCGCGTATCTGATCCCGCTGGTGGCCGACATGGATCGCGTGACCCCCGATGGTCGGGTCCGCGTCTACGAGACCCGCGACGGCGGGTCGAGCTGGGCCCCCCGCGGCGACGGGCTGCCGGCCGAGCACGCCTACCTGACCGTGCTGCGCCAGGCGTTCAACCGCGCCGGCGAGGGCGAGTCGCTGGAGCTCTACTTCGGGGCGACGTCAGGGGACGTGTTCTGCACAGGCGACGCGGGAGCGACGTGGTCGACGGCCGCCACCCGGCTGCCGCCGGTGTTCTCGGTCGTGGCGTCGTAGCGAGCTCGCCCGCCGGCTTGCTCCCGTCTGCGAGCGGCGCGGTAGCGGTTCACGGCGATCAGCGCCCAGATCGCCTCCACCACACCGAACGGCCACGTCCCGGCCAGAAAGCCGTACGCGCTCGACAGCGCGCACCCGCACGCAAAGGCGATCACGAACCCGGAGTGGCGATGCTCGAGCGCGTACATCACCATCATGAACGTGACCGCGGTGGCGCCAAACGCCGTGAGCACGATCAGCGTTCCGTGTTCACGGGCGCTCGTCGTCCCCGCTTAACTCGCGCGCCCACTCGAGCAGCTCCGCCACCTGCTCATCGGTTAGCCCGGTCGCTGGGTCGGTGCTGACGAGCAGCGTCGGGCCGGGGCGCACCGCGGCCCAGGTCTCGCAGCGGTCGTCGTGGGCGTCGTCGATCCACGCCACCGGCCGCTCGCGTCCGGCGTAGCGGTCGATCCCCGCGAGCTTCCAGTGCCCGCCGACCTCCGGGGACGATCCGGCGAGGCTGATGTGCGGGAACGGGCCGGGGAGACCGAGCGCGTGCGGCAGGTAGTCGTTGGCCTTCTCCTCCCAGCC
>DATKFF010000509.1:0-3252 GCA_035511595.1 Solirubrobacteraceae bacterium
TGAGCATCAGGCTGAGCCGAACCATCACCACGCGAGTTGCCGGGCTCCCCCAGCGCGTCGTGGAGGTGGTTCCCGTGGACGTGGTCGAGCGCGAGGTTCACAAACCGCTCCCGACGCTCAAGCCGATCCCCGGAGCCCAGATCCGTTGTGTGAGTCCCGTGCAAGCGGAGGACTGGCGCGACCTCTTCCCGCGGGAGCGATGGGCGGACGTCGGAAGGTCGCTCGCGCGCGGAGACGAGGGCTACCTATCGGTTATCGAAGGCCGCGCCGCGGCAGCAGTCTGGGTCAGCTACGTCTCGCACCGGGATCCGTGGTCGGGGCTGCATATTCGGCTTGCGAAAGAGGAGGCCTACACATACGGCCTTCAGGCCGACCCCTCCCACCGCCGCCTCGGGACCGGGGCCGCCGTCGTTGCGGCGATGCTCTCAAGCCTGCAGGAACGCGGCGCGATCGACCGCGTCTACGGCTGGATCGACGAACGCAATCGCGAGAGCCAGGCATTGCTGCGGATGGTCTTTGGTTTCACGCAGGTTCAGACGGTCAAGCATGCCCGCGTGCTTGACCGCGTCGGCTGGCAGGTACCCGGCTCCGACCGCCCGAGCTATGGCCCTGTCTCCCACTCCGGCCGGCACTCTGTGGCGAGCCGCCGGTGAAGTGATCGCGGCACGGAGCCGACGCAGCCCGGCCCTAGACTTGCCGCTGTGGCGATCGACCCACGGCTAACCGATCCCGAGCGCTGGGAGCGTGAGAAGTTTTCGCGCACCCCGGAGCGCGACGCGCCGTTCTCGACGATCTCAGGCGAGCCGGTGAAGCCGCTGTACACCGAGCGCGATCTGCCGGCCGATCTCGACGAGGCGATCGGGCTGCCGGGTGAGTATCCCTACACCCGGGGTGTGTATCCGTCGATGTACCGCGGGCGGTTGTGGACGATGCGGCAGTTCGCGGGGTTCGGGACGGCAGCGGAGACCAACCGGCGCTTCCGCTATCTGCTCGACCACGGGCAGACGGGCCTGTCCACCGCGTTCGACATGCCGTCGCTGATGGGGCACGACTCAGACCACCCTCGGTCGCTCGGAGAGGTCGGGCGCGAGGGGGTCGCGATCGACTCGCTGGAGGACATGGAGACGCTGTTTCAAGGGATCCCGCTGGATCAGGTCAGCGTGTCGATGACGATCAACGCCCCCGCGGCGATCATGCTCGCCTTCTACGTCGTCGCCGCGGAGCGTCGGGGGATCGGGCCGGAGCGGCTGGCGGGCACGATTCAGACGGACATCCTCAAGGAGTACATCGCCCAGAAGGAGTGGTGCTTCCCGGTCGATCCCGCGATGCGGCTCGTGACCGACATGATCGAGTGGTGCGCGCAGCAGATGCCGCGCTGGCATCCGATCTCGATCTCCGGCTACCACATCCGCGAGGCCGGCTCGACCGCCGATCAGGAGCTCGCGTTCACGCTCAAGGACGGGTTCACCTACGTCGAGCACGCGGTCGCGCGAGGGCTCGACGTGGACGATTTTGCCCCGCGGCTGAGCTTCTTCTTCAACGCGCACATCGACTTCTTCGAGGAGATCGCCAAGTACCGCGCGGCGCGGCGGATCTGGGCGCGGGAGCTACGCGACACCTTCGGGGCCCGCAACGAACGCTCGCTGTTGATGCGCTTCCACGCGCAGACCGCCGGGGTCTCGCTGACCGCCCAGCAGCCGCTCAACAACGTCGTCCGGACGGCGATCGAGGCGCTCGCGGGAGTGCTCGGCGGGACGCAGTCCCTGCACACCAACAGCTTCGACGAGGCGCTCGCGCTGCCGACCGAGGAGGCGGTCAGGGTCGCGCTTCGCACGCAGCAGATCATCGCCGAGGAGACCGGGGTGGCGAACACGATCGACCCGCTCGCCGGCTCGTACTTCGTCGAGGCGCTGACCGACCGGATGGAGCAGAAGGCGTACGAGTACTTCGCCAAGATCGACGAGCTCGGTGGGATGGTCGAGGCGATCAAGACCGGCTACCCGATGCGTGAGATCGCGGATGCTGCGTTCCGCTACCAGCAGGAGGTCGAGTCAGGGGTCCGCAAGGTGGTCGGGGTCAACGCCTACACCGAAGGCGACGACCACGAGACGCCGCTGCTGCGGATCGACCCCGCCTTCGAGGTCGACCAGATCCGCCGCGTGCGGGCCGTGCGCGAACGGCGGGACGAGCAGCTCGCGGGCGCCGCGCTCGAGCGTCTCGAGCGGGCCGCGCGCGACCCTGACCAGAACCTGATGCCCTACCTGCTCGACGCCACCCGCGCGAACGCGACCGAAGGCGAGATGATCCAGGCGCTGCAAGTCGTATTCGGGACCTACCGAGAAACGCCGGCGTTCTGAGCCGCGGCGCCGGCGCGCGGAGGACCGGCGCCGTCACCACGAGAACATTTAGAATCCCGCGCCCGCAGCCGCTTCGGCATCCCGCGGTTGCAAGCAGACCATGTCCTCCTCGACCGAGAGAAAGATTCGCGTCGTCGTCGCGAAGCCGGGCCTCGATGGCCACGATCGCGGCGCGAAGATCATCGCTCGGGCACTGCGTGACGCGGGGATGGAGGTCATCTACACCGGCCTGCACCAGACGCCTGAGCAGATCGTCGAGACGGTGATCCAGGAAGACGCCGACGCCGTGGGCCTGTCGATCCTGTCGGGCGCCCATATGACGCTCGTCCCCCGGATCATCGAGCTGCTGAAGGAGCAGGGCGCCGACGACGTGGTCCTGACCGCCGGGGGGACGATCCCCTCCGACGATGTGGAGCAGCTCAAGGCGCTCGGCGTTGCCGAGGTATTCACCCCCGGCGCATCGACGCAACAGGCCGTGGACTTCATTCGCGACGCCGTCCGGCGTCGCCAGTGAGACTGATTGACTCGTCAGTCAACGGGTATATTTCCCGCCATTCGAAGCAATAGGAGGACCACTTGAAGATTTGCGTCCTGGTCAAAGAGGTCCCGGACGCCGCCGTCGAGAAGCGAATCGATCCCTCGACGGGGCGGCTGGACCGCTCAGGAGAGAAGAACCTCAACCCCTACGACACGCACGCGATCGAGGCTGCGATGCAGATTCGCGAAGGCGGCGCGGTCGAGGTCGATGAGATCATCGCGGTCACGATGGGGCCGGAGTCGTCGGTCCGCGCGCTGCACAAGGCCGTGTCGCTGGGTGCTGACCGCTCGGTGCAGCTAACCGACGACGCGCTCGTAGGATCCGACGTGGCCGCCACCGGCTACGCGCTCGCAAAGA
>DATKFF010000510.1:0-3114 GCA_035511595.1 Solirubrobacteraceae bacterium
CTCGACGCGGCAACCGAATCGCTTCGCTGGGGAGTCAACGACCTCGGCGGCACGCTGATGGAGGAGTCGATCAGCCGCATGGCCGGCAGCTACCACGGCGTCAAGCTCGAGCCCCGCGATCTGGTGGCCGCCGCCCATCGCGCCGGGCGGCCGGCGGCCGAGCGCACGACCCTGTACGGGATCCGGCGGCGCTACGAGCTTCCGCTCGCAGCCTGAGCGCCATGAGCATCGCCGATCGGTCCCCGTCGCTGTTCGCCGGAGTCGAGCCGCTCGAGGTGTTCGTGGAGCTGCTCGCCGACATCGACGTGCAGACGTCGTCGACGGAGTTCTACGACCGGATCTGCGAGGCGATCTGCCGGTTGACGACGATGCGCCGCGCTGCGATCTTCATGGCCGACGCCGACCGCGGCCGCGTCCGAGCGGTCGGCGCCTACGGGACCTCGTTCGTGCAGCTGTCGGCGTTGCGTCCGACGCTCGTCAACACGCCGATCGCGCAGCGGGCGCTGCTCGAGGACAAGGTCGTCGTGATCTCCGAGCGGATCGAGGAGGAGGTCCCACCCGAGTACGCCGAGCTGCTCGGAATCACCACGCTCGTATGCACGCCGCTGAGCGCGGCAGGGCGCGCTTACGGCGTGATCTGCGCCGACCGCGGCGGCGGGCGGTTCGAGCTCTCCGACGGCGAGCGGCACCTGCTGTGGACGCTCGGGAAGACGGCCGCGCTCGTCGCCGCCGCGCGCAACGTCACCCGTCAGCAGGAGCGCACCCGCCGCCTCTCGGACCGGCTCGAGCTTGCGCGTGAGGTCCACGAGCGGGTGCTGCAGCGGCTGTTCGGCGTGTCGCTGGCGCTCAGCGCCGAGCAGCCGCTCGACAAAGCGCAGCGCGAGCGTTGCCTGGTCGAGATGCATGAGGCGCTCGGCGACCTTCGCCGCGCGCTCGAGCGCCCGCTGGCGCCGCTCCCGCCTGAGACCGGGACCACGCTCGCCGCCGAGCTCGAGCGAGTCAGGCGTTCGCCGGGGATGGTCGTCGAGGTCGACTGGCGCGGTGACTTCACGGTTCCCTCCGATCTCGAGCCGCTGGCGCAGTCGGTGCTGGCGGAGGCGCTTCACAACATCGCCAAGCACGCCAAGCCGACGCGCGTCGAGGTGCTCGTCACTCGGGACGAAGGGACGTTCACGCTCGCCGTTCGCAACGACGGCACCAAGGCGGCCGTCGCCGTCCAGGCCGGCGGCGGCGGGATGGGGCTGAGGCTGGCGGCGTTCGAGGCGCTCCAGCACGGGGGAGTGGTCGAGTCGGGACCGACAGGTCCTGACTCGTGGGAGGTCCGGCTGGTGGTGGCGCTCGGGCAGCAGGGCGAATGAAGCCCGCGAGCTCAGGGCAGCGGGTCGTGAGCTCGGCCGCGCCGCCCCGGCGGCTGCGGGTGCTGGTCGTCGACGACCACGATGTCGTCCACTGGGGCTTCCGCGTGCTCTTGACCGAGCAGCCGTGGGTGGAGCGCTGCCTGGCGGCGCGGACCAGCACCGAGGCGCTCGAGCTGACACGGAGCTTCGAGCCCGACGTGGCGCTCGTGGACCTGTTCCTCGCCGGCGAGTCGGGCGCCGAGCTCTCCCGCGCGATCCGCGCCGCCTCGGCACGGACGCGGGTGCTGCTGATCTCCGGCGCCGGGAGGATGTCGACGGCCGCCGCGCGGGCGGCCGGCGCGTCGGGATTCATCTCGAAGGATTCGCCAGCGGGCGACGTGGTCGCCGCGGTCAGGACCGTCGGCTACGGGATGACGACGTTCGCGCCGAAGTCCGATCAGCCCGAGCCGCTGTTGAGCGAGCGTGAGCGCGAGGTGCTCGACCTGATCGCGGCCGGTTCCACCAACAAGGAGATCGCCGACGATCTCTTTCTTTCGCCCCATACCGTCAAGGAGCACACCAGTGCCCTGTACCGCAAGCTCGGCGCGCGAAACCGCGCCGAGGCCGTGCAGCGCGCCCAGCGGATCGGGCTGCTGGGGTAACGCCGCGCTGGGTCGAGGCCGTGGCGGTCGTGCTCAGCGGCGGCGCATGACGCGCTCGACCACCGGCAGCTTGACCGCGTGCGGGATGTAGCGGCTGGCGAGCATCGCGGCACGCATCGGCAGCCCGGGGATCACGACCCGGCGGCCTGAGTCGATGCCGTCGACGCCGGCCTTCGCCACGTCACGTGCGGAGGGAAGCGTCGCGCTGGGGAACGCCTTCTCGAACGACACGCCTCCGCCGACCTGCCAGCCGGCCTCGTCCCAGAAGTCCGTCTCGACGGGGCCGGGGCACAGCGCCGTCACGGCCACGCCGCGGCCGCTCACCTCCTGGTGGATCGCCTCCGAGAAGGTGAGCACGTACGCCTTCGCGGCTGAGTAGCCCGCGGCGTAGGGCAGCGGCTGCATCGCGGCGGTCGAGGCGACGTTCAAAATCGCGCCGCGGCGGCGCTTGACCATCCCCGGCAGGAACGCCGAGGTGAGCGCGACGACGGCCTCGACCAGCACCCGCACCTGCTCCAGCTCGCGCGCCGGGTCGGACTCGTAAAACGGGCCGCCGGTGGCGAAGCCGGCGTTGTTGACGAGGATCTCGACCTCCAGTCCGAGCTCGGTGATCCGTCCCGGGATCCGCGACCGCGAAGCGGGCTTGCCGAGGTCCGAAGCGATCGTCTCGGCGCGTACCCCATACTCGCGGTGGAGCTCCGCGGCGAGCGCGTCGAGCCGGTTCTTGCGCCGCGCCACGAGCACCACGCCGTGTCCGCGCCGCGCGAGCTCCCGCGCGATCTCGGCTCCGATCCCGGCCGACGCGCCCGTCACGAGCGCGGTCGATTTCGCGGTGGGCTTCGGAAGGCTCATGAGCGCGACAAGCCTACCTCCCCCCGATCGGGGGGAAGTCGGTTCATTGCCTGTACCCGCGCTGGTGCGCGTGCGTAGATGGGGTCGAATGGCGCGTACCGCGATCCTCTTTCCCGGCCAGGGCAGCCAGAGCTCGGGCATGCGCGACGCGGTCGCGCGCGTCCGACCGGACCTGCTCGCGCTCGCCGGCGAGGTGGTCGGCGAGGACCCGTTCCCGCGCGCCGACGAGGGGACGAAGTTCGCACAGCCCGCGATCTTCTGCG
>DATKFF010000511.1:0-8539 GCA_035511595.1 Solirubrobacteraceae bacterium
CCTGCAGCAGTGGGTGCCGCGGATCGTCGGCTCGCGGGCGTTCCGAGACCAGAACGGACTCCTGGCGATCATCTTCGACGAGGGCGCCAATGCCAACGACTCCAGCTCGTGTTGCGGCGAGATCCCGGGCCCGAACAGCCCGGAGCCCGGCATCAACGGTCTCGGCGGCGGCAACACCGGCGCTGTGCTGCTGTCCCCGTGCATCACCCCAGGCACCGTCTCGAAGGTGGCGTACAACCACTACACGCTGCTGCGCAGCATCGAGGACCTGTTCGGGCTGCAGCACCTCGGCTACGCCCAGCTGCCCGGCGAACAGTCGCTCGGGTCGGACGTTTTCAACCGCCCGTGCCAGGTCGCACCCGTGGTGAGCCTGCGGGCGCCCCCACTGGCTTCCGCCGCCGGCACCGGGCCAAAGCTGCCGCTCAGCTGGACCAGCGGCGGCGCCGACGTCAGCGGCTTCACGCTCCAGGCCATGCAGACCAGCGGGGGGCCCCACGGCTGGCAGACGCTGCTCAGCGCGACCACCGGGCGCTCGTACAGCTTCAGCGGGCGGGACGGCGCCACCTATCAGTTCCGCCTGCGCGCGATCGGCGCGAGCGGGCTGACGAGCCGGTGGGCGGTGGCGAGCAGCGTGTTCCCGTCGACCGTTCGCGTGCCCGGCGCGGCATATCACGGACGGTGGCGACTGGCACGAGTGCGCGACGCCTGGAACAAACGGGCGCTGGTCGGGTCAACCGGAGCGATCATGACGCTGTCCTACGTCGGGGGCACAGTTCGGTTGATCGGCGATGTCTGGCCCCAGGGCGGCAGCGCACGCGTCACGGTCGACGGCAGGTCGCACACGATCAGCTTGCGCTCGGGGCGTCCGCACGCCCGCCAGGTGCTCTACAGCCTGGTGCTCGCCCCCGGCCACCACCGCGTCTCGATCCGGGTGCTGGGCGGCGTGGTGCCGCTCGAGGGACTCGCGATCACGAACCGGCAGGCGTAGCCGGTTGAGTGCGGCCGAGCATTTCGATTTCTCGTTTGACCCGACCTACCGATCGCTTGCGCGGCTGTTCGGTGTCACGCCCGCGACTGCGTGGGTGGAGGTCGGTGACGAGCGACTCGAGGCTCGGTTTGGCCCGTGGCGGGTCTCTACGCCAAGGAGCAACGTCGTCGGCGCCGTTGTCACCGGGCCCTATGCGTTCTGGAAGACCGCCGGACCGGCCCGGCTGGCGATCACGGATCGTGGTCTGACCTTCGCGACCACGGGTACCCGAGGCGTACTGATCACGTTTGCGAGGCCCGTCCGTGGTCTCGACCCGTTCGGGCTGCTTCGCCATCCCGAGCTGACCGTCACCGTGCGTGAAACCGATCGTCTCGCCGCGCTGCTGACCGATCGACGATCCTGATCCGCCCCGTGGCTCCCGCGTCAAGCGGTCACAGTGGCGATCGCCAACGTCGCCGCGCCCTCCCCCCGCCCGACGAACCCCATCCCCTCGCCGCGGGTCGCCTTGACGCTCACGTGCTCGACGCCGAGGCCGAGCGCGGCCGCGAGCGACGCGCGGATCCGGTCTCGGTACGGCGCCACCGCCGGACGCTCGATCACGACCGTCGCATCGACGTGCACGACCGTGAACCCGTTATTGGCGAGCAGCGCCACGGTCGTCCGCAGCAGCTCCAGCGAGTCTGCGTCCCGGTAGCGCTCGTCGGTGTCAGGGAAGTGCTGTCCGATGTCGCCGAGCGCGGCCGCGCCGAGCAGCGCGTCGATGACCGCGTGCGTGAGCACGTCCGCATCGGAGTGCCCCACCAGCCCGCGGTCGTGTTCGATCTCGATACCGCCTAGCGTCAGCGGGCGGCCGGTGGCGAACTGATGGCAGTCGTACCCGATGCCGGTGGTCGTGCTCCGCACAGACCGCGTCAGGCGTTGGCCACTACTTCGCCGACCTCGACGCTGTCGAAGGTGACGAACTCGCCCATTCCTGCGGCCCGCTCTGCGGCGGCTTGCGCGTTCTCCTCGGTGTCGAAAACGACGATCGATTTGCCGGTGTTTCCGGGGAGCCGGACCCAGTAACCCGTCACGAAACCAGGGGACTGGGAGACCTGGGGCACGACCTGGTCTCTGAGCTGCGAGGTGGCAGCTTCCGGTTCGTTGACCGTGACCTGTACGAGGACTGCGTGCATGACTCCCCCTTCTTGACGGTTGACGGCGCGAACCTATCCGATCCGCTGGCCGAAGTCACGAGCGCCGGGCGGCGAGTAACAATTCGGCTAAACGCAGGTCGGTTGCGGTCGTCACCTTGAGGTTCTCCGGCCCGGCGTCGATCAGCTGCACGGCTCCGCCCGCCTGCTCGACGAGCCAGGCGTCGTCGGTCGCCGCCGCGAGCAGCTCACCGGATGCTTCGGCGAAGACCCGCTCGAGCGCGCTGCGTAAGAACACCTGCGGCGTCTGAACCGCCCAGAGCCGCGAGCGGTCGAGCGTCCGGCTGACCGTGCGGCCGTCCTCCGCCACCTCCTTGATCGTGTCGGCGACCGGTGTGGCGGCGATCACCGCGTCCGCGTCGGATGCCTCGAGCTGGGCCAACGCGCGCTCGAACAGCTCGGGCGTGGCGAGCGGGCGCGCGGCGTCGTGGACGATCACAGGATCACCGTCACCGGTGGCGTCCAACGCCAGGCGGACCGACTGCGAGCGGACCTCGCCGCCGGCGACCGCGGATGTGCCCGCCGGCGCTGCGCGCAGCTCGTCCGCAGGCAGCGCGATCACGATCCGCTCGACCGACGGGACGGCCTGGAGCGCGCTGACGCTCCACTCGAGCATCGGCTTGCCCGCAAGCGAAACGAGCGCCTTGGGCCTACCGGTCCCGAGGCGCTCGCCACGACCCGCGGCCACGATCAACGCGACCGCCATCTCCGCTTCGGTCGGCCTACTTGGCCGCTACCGCCATCTTGCGGCTGCCGCTCCCGTTCGGGGTGGTGCCCAGCAGCCCGTGGATGTGTTCCTCGATGCCTTCCTCGTCCATCGAGAGCGCGTACATCAGCTCGGAGGCAAGGATCCGTTTCGCGCGGGTGAACATCTGCTTCTCGCCGGTCGAGAGGCCCTTCTCGGCCTCGCGGACCGCGAGGTTGCGCACGACCTCGGCGAGCTCGTAGATGTCGCCGGTCTTGATCTTGTCGCGGTTGTGCTTGAACCGGCGGTTCCAGTTCTTGGGCATCTCCGAGCATTCATCCTGCAGCACGGCCTGGACCTTTTTGACGGTCTCATCGTCGATCACGCGCCGCAGCCCCGCGATCGCAGCGTTCTCGGTCGGAACCATGACCGTCATCTCGTTGTGCAGGATCTTGATCGTGAGGTACTCGCGACGCTCCCCCAGAACGTCCTTCGCCTCTTTCTTGATCACCTTGCCGGCACCGTGGTGGGGATACACCACGTTGTCGCCGACCTCGAACTCGATGTGCGGAAGCGGCTCGGTGTCGAGGTCGTCCTCCAGGTGCTCTTCCATTTGCTCTGTGATGGTGTCCTCCTCTATCCGGCCGGGCGGGGCGACGCTCCCGCAGGCGGTTTGCGACTACGTCTGCAAGTACCGATCAACCAGGTTGATCTCCTGCTGACGGCGAAGGCCCTCACGTATGTCCTTCGCCCGGATCTCGCCGACTCCGTCGACGGTCTCCAGCTCGCCATCACTTGCGGCGAGCAGCTCCTCGAGTCCCCCGAACTCGTCGACGATCCGCTGGACCACGAGCCTGGGCAGCCGTGGAATGCGGCCAAGGATGCGGAACCCGCGCGGAGATACGGGGTAGTCGAGGGTATTGAGCTTGCGGTCGTGGCCGAGTAGCTCGGCGAGACGGCCGAAGTCCAGAAGATCTTGGTGAGGCAGGCGCACGAGCTGGTCGATCGCGATCGCAAAGCTGTGGTCCGTGTCCTCGGTCAGGTAGTCGTGCACCAGCGCCGCCTTGTCCGCGGAGACGCCGACCATCGTTTCGTCGAGCTGCATTTCGATCAGCCGCCCCTCGGTTCCGAGCTCGACGATGTAGCGCTCGATCTCGACCGCCATGCGGGTCACCAGCTCCGCGCGCTGCAGCACGGTGAGGACGTCGTGAAGCGTCGCGCCGCCTTCGAACTCGAGCGCCGTCAAGCGGGTGGACACCTGGTCCAGCCGGCTGCGGTACTTGTCGAGCGTCGCTAGCGCCTGGTTGGCCTTCGCGAGCACCACGGGGATGTCCTCGAGGATGTACTTGAGGCCGTCGACGTAGAGCGAGACGACCTCGCGGCGCTCCGAGATCGCGACCACGATCGCGTCCGTCTGCTTCGAGACGCGCTCGGCGGTGCGGTGCCGGGTGCCGGTCTCGATCGTCAGAATCGTCGGGTCGGGAGTCAGCTGGATGTTGGCGTGCGCGATCTTCGTCGCGTTCACGCTCAGCACGATCGCGCCGTCCATCTTCGCCAGCTCATACATCAGCTCCGGCGAGTAGTCCAGCTCGAGCTTGATCCCGCCGGAGAACAGAAACGCCAGCTCTTCGGCGTCGCCGATCACGATCAGCCCGCCGGTCCGGGCGTGAAGGATGTTGTCCACGCCCTCCCGGAGCGCCGTTCCGGGCGCGACCATTTCCAACGCCCTGACGATCCGGGAGTCCTGTCGCGACTCGAGCTCGTCTTTGAGCTCTTCACCGGAACGCGGCGGCATGAAAGCCGATTTTACCTCGTGATTACGTCTCGCGCCCCGGTGCCCTTGTTGTATTTCGTTGTAAGTGCAGGCTACGCGACGAGCTTTGCCGCGCTGCCGGTCGCCAGCGCGCGCTGCAGAGCCGAACGCAGGGTCGCGTGCGCGCCAGGCTCGACCACCGAAGTGAGGCCGAATTTGCCGGCCTCGGCAACGCGGCGCTCGGTGTGCGCGACAGTACGCAGCTCGCCGGTGAGGCCGAGCTCCCCGAAGCACGCGAGCGGCGCGTCGCCGCCGGCGAGCGCCACGTTCTTCGCCGCGCTCGCTACCGCCAGCGCGACCGCGAGGTCCGCGCCGGGCTCATCGACCCGCACTCCGCCGACCACGTTTACGAACACGTCGGCTGCGCCCAGGCCGATTCCGGCGTGCCGCCCGAGCACCGCCAGCACGAGCGCGAGCCGGTTGCGGTCAAGGCCGGCGACGACGCGCCGCGGCGGTACGAGCTCGGACGAAGACACCAGCGCCTGGACCTCGACGAGCAACGGCCGCGAGCCCTCCATCGCACAGAGGACGACGCTTCCCGGCGCCCGCGTAGCCTCGGCGACGAATCGCGCGGAGGCGTCGAGCACCTCGACCAGGCCGTCGTCGCGCATCTCGAACACGCCCGCTTCGTTGGTCGAGCCGAAGCGGTTCTTGATCGCGCGGACCGTGCGGTAGGTGCGCTCGCGCTCGCCCTCGAACTGCAGCACGCAGTCGACCAGGTGCTCGAGCACGCGCGGCCCCGCCAGGCTCCCCTCCTTCGTCACATGGCCGACGAGCAGCACCGCGATCTCGAGCGACTTGGCGACGCGCATGACTTCGCCGGCAACCTCACGCACCTGTGCGACCGAGCCCGCCGCGCTCGTCAGCTCGGTGCTGTGAAGCGCCTGGACCGAGTCGATCACGCACACGTCCGGGCGCTCCTGCTCGAGCGTGGCGAGCACCGCGTGCAGGTCGGTCTCGGGGATCACGGGAATGCGCAGCGCCGCGTCGCCGTTCAGCCGCTCGGCGCGCATCCGTACCTGTGCCGCCGACTCCTCCGCGGAGACGTACAGCGTCTTGCTCCCGGCGCCGAGCAGGTTGGCGAGCGCCATCGTCGTGAGCGTCGACTTCCCGATTCCGGGCGCGCCGCCGATCAGCACGAGCGACCCGGGTACCAGCCCACCGCCGAGCACGGTGTCCAGCTCGCCGATCCCGGTGCTCAGCCTGTCGTGTTCGGTGGCCTTGACGTCCGCCAGGACGATCGGCGTGCGCGCGGCTCCGCTGCGCTCACGCGACGTACGGCCCCGCTCGGCGGTGCTCCGCGGCCGAGCCTCTTCGACGAGTGTGTTCCACTCGCCGCAGCCGGCGCAGCGGCCCTCCCAACGCGGGCTGTGATGACCGCACGCCGAGCACACGAAGATCGAGTTGGGGCGGGGCACCGGGGCCACGATACGGGCCGGTGCCGACGGAGCCGCGCCGTTTGACCGTTGTGTGACCGCTCTGTTGCAGAAAGTTGCAGTCAGGGGAGAATGGCGACTGATGGCCAAGCGATACACGATCGAGATGGCGCTCCTGCACCCCGGCACGCCGCGTGATCGGGAAGCTCGTGATCAGCTCGCCGCTGCGCTACCGCCGGATGCCGACGTCGGCAATCCCGACGAGGTCGGCGACGTCGGCGTGTTCGACATCAGGCTCGATGCTGAAGACCTCGAAGACGCCCTGACACGCGTGTGGGACGCCGTCGCCGAATCCGGCACCGACGACCACATCGTGTTCCTTGAGCACCCCGACCTGCCCGAGCACTGGCAGGTGCGAAGCGGACGCCCGGGCGGCTGAGGCTCAGCAAAGGACGAGGCGACGGCCGCAATGGGCCGTCGCCAACGTCAATCCTTGCGCGCTACTCGGACTCGGGCGAGGTGTCCGCCGCGTCGGGCGGCGTATCGCTCGGGCCGTCGCCGCCGTCGCTCGGGCCGCCCTCGGCGCCGACACCGACCGGCGTCGGCTGCGGCTTGGGCTCGATCACGGTCAGCTTCACCTCGGGCTCGCCGTCGGTCGCGCCGTCGCCGTCGCTCCCGGCCCCGGGTGCCTCGACCATCACGGTCGAGCCCTCGGGGACCTGCGAGCGCAGGACGAAGTCCGCCAGCGGATCCTCGATGTAGCGCTGGATCGCGCGGCGCAGTGGCCGCGCGCCCATCGACGGGTCCCAGCCCTTTTCGACGAGCAGGTCCTTGGCGTCCTCTGACAGCTCGAGCTGGAGTTCGCGCTCGGCCATCGACTCGCGGATCCGGGTGAGCAGCAGCTCCACGATCTCCTTGATCTCGTCCTTGGAGAGCTTGTGGAACACAATCACCTCGTCGATCCGGTTCAGGAACTCGGGCCGGAAGACCTTCTTCAGCTCGCCCATGATCCGGTTCTTCATGTCGTCGTAGGTGATCCCGGTCTCGTCGTCCGAGACAGCGAAACCGAGCGGCGTGTTGCGCGCGATCTCCGAGGCCCCGATGTTCGAGGTCATGATCACGATGCAGTGACGGAAGTCGACGGTCCGGCCCTGGGCGTCGGTCAGCCTCCCGTCCTCCAGGATCTGGAGCAGGATGTTGAACACGTCCGGGTGGGCCTTCTCGATCTCGTCGAGCAGCAGCACGCTGTAGGGCTTGCGCCGCACGGCCTCGGTCAGCTGACCGCCCTCGTCGTAGCCGATGTAGCCAGGAGGCGAGCCGACCAGCCGTGAGACCGCGTGCTTCTCCATGTACTCGGACATGTCGATCCGGATCATCGTGTCCTCGTCGCCGAACAGGAATTCGGCGAGCGTCCGCGCCAGCTCTGTCTTGCCGACGCCGGACGGCCCGAGGAAGATGAACGACCCGGTCGGGCGCTTGGGGTCCTTGAGACCCGCCCGCGAGCGCCGGATCGCCTTGGAGACGACCTCGATCGCAGGATGCTGGCCGATGACGCGCTTGTGGAGCTCGTCCTCCATCCGCATCAGCTTCGCGGTCTCGGCCTCGGTCAGCTTGAACACCGGGATGCCCGTCCACATCGAGACGATGTCGGCGATCTCCTCCTCGCCGATCGCGGGACGCTCGGTGGTCTCGCCGGCCTCCCACTGCTCGGTGAGCTCGCGCTTCTTCTGCGACAGACGGCGCTCCTTGTCGCGCAGGTTGGCGGCCTTCTCGAACTCCTGGTTCTCGATCGCCTCCTCCTTGGCGCGGCGCGTCTCCTCGATCTCGTCCTCCAGCTCGCGGTACACGGGCGGGGAGGTCATCGACTTGATCCGCATCCGTGACGCGGCCTCGTCGATCAGGTCGATCGCCTTGTCCGGAAGGAACCGGTCGGAGATGTAGCGGTCGGCCAGCTCGGCTGCCGCCTCGAGCGCCTCATCGGTGATCTGCACCTTGTGGTGCTGCTCGTAGCGGTCGCGCAGACCCTTGAGGATCTGCACGGTCTCCTCGGTCGAGGGCTGGTCGACGGTGATCTTCTGGAAGCGCCGCTCGAGCGCCGAGTCGCGCTCCAGGTACTTGCGGTACTCCTCGAGCGTGGTCGCGCCGATCGTCTGCAGCTCGCCGCGGGCGAGCGCCGGCTTCAGGATCGAGGCAGCGTCGATCGCGCCCTCGGCGGCGCCCGCGCCGACGAGGTTGTGCAACTCGTCGATGAACAGGATGATGTCGCCGCGCTGGGTGATCTCCTTCATCACCTTCTTGAGGCGCTCCTCGAACTCGCCCCGGTACTTCGACCCGGCGACCAGGGCGGCCAGGTCAAGCGTGTAGATCTGCTTGCCCTTCAGCAGCTCGGGGACGTCGCCGTTGGTGATCCGCTGCGCGAGGCCCTCGACGACGGCGGTCTTGCCGACGCCGGGCTCGCCGACGAGCACCGGGTTGTTCTTGGTG
>DATKFF010000512.1:0-4319 GCA_035511595.1 Solirubrobacteraceae bacterium
TGCAGCAGCATCACGATCTCCTCGAGCGACGCGTTGCCGGCGCGCTCCCCGATCCCGTTGATCGCGCACTCGACCTGGCGGCAGCCCGCCCGGAGCCCGGCCAGCGAGTTGGCGACCGCGACCCCCAGATCGTCATGGCAGTGCACGGAGACGACGACGTCACGCAGCGCGGGGACCCGCTCATACAGCTCGGTGAACATCGCCGCGTACTCCTCGGGCGTCGCGTAGCCGACCGTGTCGGGCACGTTGATCGTCGTGGCGCCCTCCTCGATCGCGACGGCGATCACGTCGGCCATGAACTCCCGGTCAGACCGGAACCCATCCTCTGGTGAGAACTCGACGTCGTCGAGGTACTGCTTCGCGTGTGCCACGGCGGCACGCGCCTGGCCGAGGACGTCCTCACGCGTCGTCTGGAGCTTGTGCTTGATGTGCAGGTCGCTGGTGGCGATGAACGTATGGATCCGGGGACGGGCGGCGTCGCGCACCGCCTCCCACGCGCGGTCGATGTCAGACGCGGCCGTGCGCGCCAGGGCGCAGATCACCGGGCCTTCGACGCTTCGCGAGATCTCCTGCACGGCCTCGAAATCGCCCGGGGAGGTGATCGGGAAGCCGGCCTCGATCACGTCGACCCCGAGTCGCGCCAGCTGCTGTGCGATCTCGAGCTTCTCCTGCGTGTTGAGCGAGATCCCGGGCGACTGCTCGCCGTCGCGCAGCGTCGTGTCGAAGATCAGTACTCGGTTGGGGTCATCGGGTACGGCCATGTCGCTCTACTCCTGTCTCGAAATCGATTCTTCTCGGTGCTGGTTCGCGGCTACGTGCGGCCGCCGGCGCGCTATTCCCCCCGAAGGGGGAGGAGAAGAAGTCGAAGGTCGAGGCAGAGCGCCATCACGCCGAAGAGTACAGCGCGTCGATCTCGGCGGCGTACTTATCTGCGATCGGCTTGCGCTTGAGCTTCATCGTCGGGGTCAGCTCGTCGCCGGCGGGCGGCCAGTCGCACGGCAGCAGCCTGAAGCGCTTGATCTGCTCGACCCGGGACAGGTGGGCGTTGGCACGCTCCACCCCGGCCGTGACCTCCTCGAGCACCGCGGGCTCGGCCGACATCGCCTCGGGGCTTGGGTCGGCGAGCCCGTGTTGCTGCGCGAACGCGGCCGACGCGTCCGGGTCGAGCACCAGCAGCGCGACGTTGTACGGCCGCCCGTCGCCGATCGCCACCGCCTGGCCGATCAAGGAGCTGCCCTGCTTGAGCTGCTGCTCGATGTTCGCCGGCGACATGTTCTTGCCGGCGGCGTTGATGATCAGCTCCTTCTTGCGGTCGACGATCTTGACGAAGCCCGCGTCATCGATCTGGGCGATGTCGCCGGTGTGCAGCCAGCCGTCGCGGTCGATCGTCTCGGCGGTCTTCTCGGGCTGGTTGCGGTAGCCGGCCATCACCGTCGGCCCGCGGACGAGCAACTCGCCGTCGTCGGCGAGCCGCAGCTCAACGTTGGGGATCGGCGGCCCGACCGTCCCGAGCCTGAGGTTGTCGGCCGGCACGAGCGTCCCGATCGAGGTGATCTCCGACATCCCCCACACCTCGCAGATCGGGATCCCGATCGCGGCGAAGAACTCGAGCACTTCGAGCGGGCAGGGCGCGGCACCGATCATGTACCACTCGCAGCGCTCGAGCCCGAGCCGCTCGCGGATCTTCGAGAACACCAGCTCCTCGGCGCGCTCGTAGGCCTCCCCCAGCTCGTCGGGCACCGGCTGAGCCTGTTGCTCGAGGCGCACCTTGCGAAGCCCGACCTCGATCGCGTGCTTGGTAGCGGCGCGTTTCGCCTCGTCGGGCTCGGCCTCGATTCCCGCCTCGAGCGCGGCCTTCAGCTTCTCCCAGATCCGCGGCACTCCGCCCCAGAACGTCGGGTGGCAATCGGCCACGTGCGCGAACACCTGCGTCACCTCGGGGCAGCACGTGACGGTGTGACCCCAGGCCATGTTGGCGTAGTGGCTGAGGCCGCGGTCGGCGATGTGGGCGTGCGGCAGGAACGACACGATCGAACCGCCGGGCCGCGGATGGCCGACGGCGTCGATCCCTCGGCACTGCGCGATCTCGTTGCCGTGGGTCAGCTGGACCCCCTTCGGCGGCCCAGTCGTGCCGGAGGTGTAGATCAGGGTCAGGACGTCCTCGGGCCGAACCGACCGCCACGCCGCATCGAAGTCGAAGTCCGCGGCTGGCTCTGCCGACTCGAGCTCGGCCATCGTCAGCGCCCCGTCGGCGGCGCCGTCGATCACGACGAGGTGCTCGACCACGCCGGCCTGCGACATCCCCTCGCGGGCGCGCTCGAGAAACGCGGCCTCGACGACGAACACGCGGTTCCCGGCGTCGCCGAGCAGGAATGCGATCTGCTCGGGGGACGAGGTGTTGTAGAGCGAGAACGGCGTCGCCCCGAGGTGCATCGCCGCCGTGTCGATCAGATGGAACTCCGGGCGGTTGGTCAGCATGAAACCGACGGTGTCGCCGGGGCCAACGCCGAGCGCGTGCAGTCCCGCGGCCAGCCTCCGGACCCGCTCGGCGTACTCCGCGAACGTGATCGAGACCCCGTCGGCGATCGTCCGCAGCGCGACCTGATCAGCCCGCTCGGCGGCGGTGATCTGGAACGCCTCGCACATCGTCGCGGCGTCCAGCGCACGCGGCCGCGCAGCGTGATCCGGCCTGGTCGTGACCGCGCCCTCCATCTCGGCCTAGGTCTATCAGCTGCGCTGACCCGCCGCCACTGGCCTACAGGTCTTCGAGCGTCGCCGTCCGGCCGGACTCGAACCCCTCGCCGGAGACGACCTCGTCCAGCACCTCGCGCGGGACCGGCGAGTCGGTGGTGATCACCATCGCCGCCAGGCGGTCGCTTCCTTCCTCGACCTCGTCGCCCTGGCGCCCGACGGCCGCGGAGACGATGTTGATCCCGTGGCTGCCGAAGATCGTGCCGACGCGTCCGATCATTCCCGGCACATCGCTGTACCGGAAGAGGACGAGATGGCCCTCGAGCTGGACGTCGAAGCGCTGGCCCCAGGCCGCCAGCAGGTGCGGACGGTTGCGCCGGCCGATCAGCGTGCCGACGACCCTGAAGCTCTCCTGCCCGCTCGTGACCGTGACTCTGACCAAATCGGTGTAGTCACGCGCGCTGCTGCGCTTGGTCTCGGACAGCTCGATCCCGCGCTCCTCGGCCATCGCCGGCGCATTGACCTCGTTGACCTCCTCTTCGGTGTGCCCGCGGAGCACGCCGAGCAGCGTCTCGATCGACAGCAGACGGGTGTCACGATCGGCGACGCGCCCGAGGAACTCGGTCTGCACCCGGTCGACGGATGAGCCCTCGGCGAGCGCGATCGCGATTCGCCCGAGCGCGCGGCAGAGCGGCACGAACGGACCGAGCGCCTCCATGTCCTCGGGCGGGATCGCGGGCACGTTGACCGCGCTCGAGACGACCCCGCCCGTCAGCGCGGCGACCACCTGCTCGGCCGCCTGGTAGCCGGCGCGGTCCGTCGCCTCGGCGGTCGAGGCGCCCAGATGGGGGGTGACGATCACGTTGGGATGGCCGACCAGCGGGTTGCCGGTCGCGGGCTCCTCGCTGAACACGTCGAGGGCCGCGCCGCCCACCTTCCCGGAGTCGAGCGCAGCCCTGAGGTCCTCTTCGACGACCAGCGGGCCCCGGGCCACGTTCAGGATGCGAACTCCGTCCTTGCATTTCGCGAGCGCGTCGGCGTCCAGCCACCCCTTGGTGTCCGGCGTGTTGGGCAGGTGCAGGGTGAGGAAGTCCGCGGCGGCGTAGACCTCGTCCGAGGACTCGGCCTTCTCGACTCCGAGCTCGCGGTAACGCTCGGCCGACACGTACGGGTCGAAGGCGATCACGTGCATGCCAAAGCCTCGGGCCCGCTGGGCCACTAGCTGCCCGATCCGTCCGAACCCGAGGATTCCCAGCGTCTTGTCGTGCAGCTCGATCCCGGAGAACTTCGAGCGCTCCCACGCGCCGCCTGTGAGCGATGCGTGCGCCTGCGGGATGTTGCGCGCAAGCGCCAGCAGCAGCGCCATCGTGTGCTCGGCGGCGGTGACGACGTTCGACTGCGGCGCATTGGCGACGACGATCCCGCGCTTGGTCGCGGCCGGCACGTCGACGTTGTCGACGCCCACGCCGGCTCTACCGACGGCTCGCAGCTGGCTCGCGCGGCCGATCAGCTCCGCGTCCAGCTTCGTCGCCGAGCGGATCAGGATCCCGTCGTACTGGCCGATCCGGTCCGCCAGCTCGTCGCGTGACCAGCCGTTGGCGACCTCGACGTCGAAATGCTCCTTCAGC
>DATKFF010000513.1:0-2445 GCA_035511595.1 Solirubrobacteraceae bacterium
CGCATGGAGTCAGAGCTCGGCCCACCCCTGCCGCCGGAATGAACCCTGGCGAGCGCCCAGGCGCGGCCTCCGGTCAACCCTGGCCGAACACCGGCAGGAGCACCGTTCGTCAAGTTGCTCGAGGTGATTCGAATCTGTAACGCGTCACCCTTGATGAACGTGTAGTCCGTGGGAGCGATCGCGATGCGGGCGGCCGCCGTGGCCCCGCTGCTCGCCGTTTGAGACGAACAGCAGGCCCTTGGTCGTCCCAAACCCGCTGATGAACGGCGCAAGCTGGCCGTTTGACAGGTTGAGCGTGTCGACCTCGGTGTTGTCGGCCGTCGTGCCGACCGTGTCGAGTGACGCGTACGCCTGGCCGACCGGGAAATGCCCGGTGACCCGATAGACCACGTTGGTCCCGTTGTCGACCACGAGCAGCGTGTGGCTGGTCGCGAAGCGAACGTCGTCGACGCCTGCGGGGGTGCCGTCGGCGCGGCTCAGCGGCAGCTGGGTGAGCTCCGGAGAGAAGCCGGAAAGCCCCTTGGCGAAGATCAGCTGCTGGTCACCCTGGCTGTCGAGCAGGAACTGATTGCGGAACCGCGCCGCGGTCGCCGGGACCCAGGCGTTCGAGTCGGGATCGGTCAGCGCGAGCGTCACCGAAGCGCCGGTCAGCCCATTGGTCGCGGTGGCGTTGTCGGCAAACGTCGGCGACAGCCGCGCGACGTGGCTGGCGGAGTTCAGCGTGACGAGGAACGCCGCGGTGGCGTTCGGTGCCTGCGGATTTGAGGCGCTCAGGTAGATGTCGCGGCCGTGCACCGTCACGGCGTCGGTGCCGCCGCCCGTGAACACGCCGCCGCTGCCGGCCGACGCGGGGTCGGGCGAGTACGCGAAGTGCTGCAGCTGCGAGCCGGCGGGAGCGCCCGGCGCGAGCGTGTAGAGGCTCGAATTGCCGTCCTCGTTGACGGTGATGATCACACGGCGCTTGGCGGGGTCGGCGCCCATGCCGTCGGCCTTGCCGGTCACGCTCCAGCTGTTGACCGGTGAGCCGCTCAGGCTGTACTCGACGATCGTGCTCTGGGTCTGACCGCCCGGGGCTGGCTCGCCCTTCGTGCCGACCCCGTTCTGCCAGCCGACGAACACGTGGTCGCCGAGCTGGGTGAGGTCGTCCGGGCCTACCGCAGCCGGGCTCGTCGGCGCGGCGGCGAACTGGCTGAGGGTGAAGCCGTCCGGCGCGGTCGGCGCAGCGCCGGCGACAGCCGGGGCGGCGAGCGCCGAAACCACGCATGCGCACGCGGCGAGTGAGCCGATCCGTGTCCGGGTGAGGCGGCGCGGGAAATGGGAGGAATCGCCGTGCATCGTTGTCCTTTGCTCCTTTGGTGTCCCTGATTGACCGGGCACCAAGCAACAGCGCGATGACGTCCCTGCCGCAGCCATGGTCGGTGCCTCGCCGCCGACGCTCCAAAGGGCCGGCACGATCACACCGTAGAAGCGGGCGGCTACGCGCGTGTAACCAATGTGTGAAGCGGTGCTCGACCGAGACGGGACCGCGAAATCGCGCGTGGAGATCGCGCGCTCACGTCGCGGCGATGCTCTAGCTTGCGCCGGGATGCCAGCAACCATCATCGACGGCCGTGAGGTCGCCGCTCGCGTCCGAGCCGAGGTCGCCCGCGACGTCACCGAGATCAAGGAACGCACCGGCCGGTCCCCGGGCCTCGCGACGATCCTCGTGGGCGAAGATCCCGCTTCCGCTATCTACGTCACCAACAAGCGCAAGGCATCTGCCGAGGTGGGGATGGCCGACTTTCACCGGCCGCTGCCCGCCGACTCGACCCAGGCGGAGGTCGCCGCCGTGATCGAGGACTTCAACCGTGACCCCGAGGTAAGCGGGATCCTGCTCCAGCTGCCGGTCCCCCAGGGGCTCGACGGAGCCGCGCTGACGGGGCTGATCCTCCCCGAGAAGGACGTCGACGGACTGACCCCGATCTCGGTTGGGCGATTGGTGAAAGGGACGCCCGGGCTGCGGCCGTGCACACCGTTGGGGATCATCGAGCTGCTCGACAGCTACGACGTCGCACTCGAGGGAGCGGAGGCGGTCGTCGTGGGGCGCTCGGACCTCGTCGGCAAGCCCGTCTCCTTCCTCCTGCTTCAGCGGAATGCGACCGTGACCATCTGCCACTCTCGCACGCGTGACTTGGCCGGCGTCTGCGCGCGTGCCGACGTGCTGATCGGCGCCGTCGGGAGACCTGAGCTGATCGGCGAGGAGTACATCAAACCCGGCGCCGCGGTAATCGACGTGGGCATCAACCGAACCGACGCCGGGCTGCGCGGCGACGTCGACTTCGAGGCGGCGCGCGAGCGTGCCGCGCTCGTCTCTCCGGTCCCCGGTGGCGTGGGTCCGATGACGATCGCGATGTTGCTGCGCAACACACTCGCCGCCTACTCGCTGCAGCACCCTTAGCTATGTCC
>DATKFF010000514.1:0-5398 GCA_035511595.1 Solirubrobacteraceae bacterium
CCGGCGCGGACCCGCCACTGTGATCGGGGACGCCGGCCGCAACTCAAAGCCACTGGCGAGGACGACTCGCCGGGAAGGCGCGGCTGGTAGGCCCGTAAGCCAGGAGACCAGGCGCCGACCATCAAGCGATACGCCCTCGTGGAAAGGGGTGGCCCTTATGAAGAAGGTAGGACTCGTTCTCTCAAGCACGATCGCCGTGGCTTGCGCGGTGGTCGCGCCCGCTGCGCTCGGCTCGACCGCCTCGGCGGGACCGGCCGTGACGGTGCAGATCAAGACGCTCAGCAAGACGCTGCTGGGCCCGAAGACCGAGCACGGTGAAAAAGGATGGATCACCAAGGGAGGCACACCTAGAGGCAAGTGCTCGGGCAACAGCGCGGCCGGTGCGCTCGATGCGGCCACGCACGGCAAGTGGGGAGCGACGTACTTCGCGAAGTACTCCGACGTGTTCGTCACGTCGATCCTCGGCGTGAAGCCGACCGGGTCGGACTTCTGGGAGATCCTCGTCAACGGCAAGGCCTCCAGCCTCGGCCTATGCCAGGTCAAGCTGCACGCCGGCGAGAAGCTGCTGTTCAAGATCGTCAAGTGAAATGACCATCAGGGCTGCAGTCACGGCGATGGCGATCGCTTCGACGCTCGCCATCGCCGGCTGTGGCCTCGGTGCGGGGCCGGGGACCTCCAACGTCTCGGTCACGGTCACTCGCGACTTCGGCTCGCGATCGCTCGGCGCCGCCACCGAGACACGGGCTCCCGGGTCGGAGACTGTGATGAGGATGCTGCAGCGCCACTTCCGGGTCGGCACCCGCTACGGCGGGGGCTTCGTGCAGTCGATCGACGGCCTCTCGGGGAGCTCCGCCCACCTCGACTGGTTCTACTACGTCAACGGGGTCGAGGCCGGGAAGGGCGCCGCGGTCACCGCGGTCGACAGGGGCGACCAGATCTGGTGGGACCTGCACGACTGGAGCGCCACCGACTCGATCCCGGCGGTGGTCGGCTCCTTCCCGGAGCCATTCCTGCGCGGTGTCGGCGGCAGGCGACTGCCGACGACGATCGAGTGCGCCGCCGACGCGAGCAAGGCGTGCGCGAGCGTGTCATCGGCGCTCGGCCGGCTCGGGGTGCCCGCCGCGACGCAATTGATCGGAGCGGGTGGATCCGGGACCGATTCCCTGGCGGTCGTGGTCGGGACGTGGCGTGACCTCCGCGGGGAGATCCTCGCCGGGCTGATCGCGCAGGGGCCCGGCTCGAGCGGCGTCTACGCGCGCTTTGCCGGCCCGGGCGGTTCGGCGCTCCAGCTGCTCGACCCGCGCGGGACGGTCGTCCGCACGCTCGGCGCCGGCGCGGGCCTCGTGGCGGCGACCGCGCAGGGCTCGGCCGAGCCCACCTGGCTGATCACGGGCACCGACCTGGCAGGCGTCACGGCCGCGGCCCGGGCGCTGAACCCTGCGGCCCTGCGCGACCATTTCGCGGTCGCAGTTCAGGGCAGCAGCGACTTCCCACTCCCGCTGCAAGGGCAGACGTGAGTTATCGGCGGCGACCGAGCCCGCTGCACGCCGCACGCGCCGCCGCCGGTCTGACCTACTGCGTCGCGCTCGGCTGCGCCGCCCTGATCCTGTCGGCGCCGGTCGCGCTCGGCGCGGTGGCGCTCGCGATCGTGCTCGCCGGGATCGCGGCCGGAGTCGGGCGGGAGCTCCGCCGCGCGGCGCTGTTCGCGCTCCCGCTCGGCGTGCTGGTCGCGGTCGTCAACGCGCTCGTGACCCGCAACGGGCTGACCGTGATCTGGCGTCTGGGCGACCTGCCGGTCGTGGGGCACACCGACATCACGCTCGAGGCGACCGTCTACGGGGCGATCCTCGGATTGCGGGCCGTCGCGCTGATCCTCTGCGGGGCGCTGTACACGGCGGCGGTCGATCCCGACGAGGTGCTCCGGCTGTTCCGCCGGGTCTCGTTTCGCTCGGCGCTGACGGCGACGCTCGCGACCCGGATGGTGCCCATCCTGATCCGCGACTCGCAGCGGCTGGCCGACGCCCAGCGCTGCCGCCCCGGTCGCCCGCCGACGCGCGTGCAGCTGCTGCGGGCGACCACCTCCGGGGTGCTCGACCGCGCGCTCAACGTCGCCGCGGCGCTCGAGGTTCGCGGTTACGGCGCGGCCCGCCGCCCGCCGCCGGCGCGCGCGCCCTACTCGCGCCACGACCTTGCGTTCATCGGATCGGCCGTCGGCGTGCTGGCGCTCGCGATCTTCGCGCGGGTCGGCGGGCTCGTCCCGTTTTCGGCCTATCCCGCGCTCCACGCCCCAGTGCGGGGCGCCCAACTTGCGGTCGCCGCCGGGCTGCTGGGGTTCGCGCTGGCGCCGTTCGCCGACCGCCGGGGGGTGACGCGGTGAGCGTGCTCGAGCTCGAGCGGGTCACCTACACCTACCCCGGCGCCGAGCGTCCGGCGCTTCGCGACCTGGACCTCGAGATCGAGCCGGGCGAGCTGGTGGTGCTCGCCGGCGCGTCCGGCTCGGGCAAGTCGACCCTGCTGCGGAGCGCAAGCGGGCTCGTACCGCATTTCCACGGTGGGACGTTCGCCGGACGTGCGCGGGTCGCGGGCATGGATACGCGCGAGTACGGCCCCGGCGAGCTCGCCGCTGCGGTTGGGACGCTGTTCCAGGACCCCGAGTCGCAGGTCGTGATGGGCACCGTCCGCGCCGAGCTGGCGCTGCCGCTCGAGAACCGCGGCCACGGCCCGGCCGCGGTCGCGCGCGGGGTGGAGGAGGCCGCGCTGGCGCTCGGGATCGCGGAGCTGCTCGATCGCTCCACCGCCTCCCTGTCGGGCGGCGAGCTTCAGCGTGTCGCGCTCGGGGCGGCGCTGGCCGGCAGGCCGAGCCTGATCGTCCTCGACGAGCCGACCTCACAGCTCGACCCGGTGGCCGGCGACGAGCTGATCGCCGGGCTGCGGCGGCTGAACGAGGACCTCGACGCAGCGATCCTGCTGGCCGAGCACCGGCTCGAGCGCTGTCTGGGCGCGGCGGACCGCGTGATCGCACTGCGCGACGGGCGCCTCGTCTGCGACGCGGTGCCGGCGGAGTTCCTCCGGTGGGCGCTCGCCGAGGCGCCCGAGCTCGCCACGCCCGGCGCGCGGCTGCTCGCCGGCGTTGGGCTCCGGCCCGCGCCGGGGGTCAAGGGGGCGCGCTCCGCGCTCCGCGAAAGGGGGGTGCTCCCGGACGTCGACGACCCCGGTCCGCCCCTGGCGGCTCGGGGTGCCGAAGGTCGCCGGCCCGACCGCCGCGGGCGCGGCGTGCCGGACCCCGCGCTGCGGCTCGACCGCGTCTGGCACGAGCTCCGCGACGGCCCCGCGATCCTCCGGTCCGCCTCTCTTGCCGTGGCCCCCGGAGAGCGGGTCGCCCTGATGGGCCGCAACGGGGCCGGGAAATCGACCCTGCTGCGCCACGCCGCCGGCCTGATGCGTCCGACCCGCGGGCGCGTCAGCGCCGCCGGGCGGGTCGGGCTGCTGCTCCAGAACCCGACCGACTATCTCGTACACGAGACGGTTGCCGAGGAGGCGCCCGCGGCGGCGCTCGCGGCTGTCGGGCTCGACCCCGAGGCGTTCGCCGGCCGTCACCCTCGGGACCTCTCGGGCGGCGAGCGCCAGCGACTGGCGCTGGCGATTGTGCTCGGCGACCCTGCCGCAGATCCTCCGGCGGTGGTCTGCCTCGACGAGCCGACCCGCGGGATGGACCGCCACCTGAAGTCCGAGCTGGCGGCGCTGCTCAAGCGGATGCCGGTCGCGGTCCTGGTCGCGACCCACGATCCCGAGTTCGTCGCGGCGTTCGCCGACCGCGTCGTGCTGCTGGCCGACGGCGCCTCGATCGCCGACGGAAGCGCCGCCGAGGTGCTGGCCGGTGGGACCTACTTCGCGACCGAGACCGCGCGGATCCTCGGCGGCGCCGCCGGCGCCCTGACGCCCGAGCAGGGGATCACGGTGCTGACGCAGCCGGCCCTATCCGAGGTCCGCGCGTGAGCTGGCAGGCGGGCGCGTTCTCGATCCTGGCGCTGGCGCTGGCCGGTGGCTTCGCCTGGTACGAGCGCGCACGCCCCGACGCCCGGATCGTCGCGCTGGTCGCGACGCTCGCGGCGTTCGCGGCGCTCGGGCGGATCGCGTTCGCCGCGCTCCCGAACGTCAAGCCGACGTCCGACATCGTGCTCGTCTCCGGATTCGCGCTCGGCGCCGGCCCGGGCTTCGTCGTCGGCGCGCTGGCGGGGCTCGTCTCGAACTTCTTCTTCGGCCAGGGCCCGTGGACGCCCTGGCAGATGGCGGCGTGGGGGGCGACCGGGATGCTCGGCGCCTGGGTCGCGCTGATCACCGCACGGCGGATCGGGCGCTGGCCGCTCGCGCTCGTGTGTGCGGCGGCGGGGTTCGCGTTCACGGCCATCCAGGACGTCGGCGACTGGGTCACGTACAGCGACCACAGCCTCGCGCAGCTTGGCGTGTACGTCGGCAAGGGACTCGGCTTCGACGCGGTCTACGCGGTCAGCTGCCTTGTGTTCGCGCTCGCGTTCGGTCCCGCGCTGGCGCGCGCGATCACGCGGTTCGCAACGCGACTGCAGGTGACCTGGCAGCCGGCCGCATCCGCCGTCGTGGCGCTCGTCGCGGTCGCCGGGCTGCTGGGGGGACAGGCGCGCGCCGGGAGCAGCCCTACGAGCTACCTGCTCTCGGCCCAGAACGCCGACGGCGGCTACGGGCCCGCGCCGCGGCAGGGGTCGGACGGGCTGTACTCCGGCTGGGCCGCGCTGGGGCTGGCGGCCGAGGGCGTCAACCCGCAGACGGTCACCCGGGACGGGCACAGCCTGGCCGGCTACATCGAGGCCGGCGGAGGAGGCGGATCGGATCCCGGGTCGCTGGAGCGCACGATCCTCGCGCTGCGCGCTTCCGGACTGCCGGCGACGACCGAGGTGGCGCGGCTGAAGCGCGACATCGGCGTCAACGGGTCGGTGTCGAGCCAGACCAATCTGACCTCGTTTGCGGTGCTCGCACTGCGCGCCGCCGCGGTCCCGCTGCCGGCTGACACGCTGGGATGGCTGACCCGCCAGCAGGACCCGGACGGCGGCTTCAACTACGCGACCGCCGGCGGCGTCAGCGACGTCGACGACACCGGGGCGGCGCTGGAAGCGCTCGGGGCCCCGCGCGGGCGCGTGACCGCCCGGGCGGTGCGGTTCATCGAGTCGCAGCAGAACCGCGACGGTGGCTTCCCGAGCCAGGCGGGGTCGGACTCGAACGCGCAATCGACAGCGTGGGCGGTGCAGGGGCTGCTCGCGGTCGGCGCTGGCGGGAAGGCGCTCACGCGCGCGCTCGCGTACCTGAGCGCGCTGATCGCCCCCGACGGCCACGTCCGGTACTCGCGTGGAGTCGACCAGACGCCGGT
>DATKFF010000515.1:0-2121 GCA_035511595.1 Solirubrobacteraceae bacterium
CAGGTGAAACAGCCCCGCGGAGTAGGCGCCCACCGAGACGGCCATGATCATGTAGCCGATCTGGGACATCGTCGAGTAGGCGATCACGCGCTTGATGTCGACCTGGACCAGCGCGATCGTGGCGGCGATCAGGAGCGTCAGGACGCCTCCGATCGCGGTCACGTCGGCAGCCGTCGGAGCGTGCTCGAACAGCGGGTGCATGCGCGCGATCAGGTACACACCGGCCGTCACCATCGTCGCGGCGTGGATCAACGCCGAGACCGGGGTGGGACCCTCCATCGCGTCGGGAAGCCAGGTGTGGAGCGGGATCTGGGCGGACTTGGCGAACGCCCCGACACCGAGCAGCAGGCACGCCGCCACCAGGTCCGGGCTGTTGTGCGTGAACACGTGCCGGACCTCGTGGAACGTCGCCAGGAACTGGACGGTGTGCGTGTGCTTGAACAGGAAGAAGGTCCCGAGCACGAGCCCGACGTCGCCGACGACGTTGATCACGAACGCCTTCAGGCCCGCGGTCGTCGCTGTCCTGCGGCGGTACCAGAACGAGATCAACAGGTACGAGGCCGTGCCGACCGACGCCCAGCCGACGATCAGCAGTATGAAATAGCCGGCCAGCACGAGCAGCAGCATCGAGAACACGAAGTAGTTCAGATAGCTGAAGTAGCGACGGAAGCCGTGGTCCTCGTTCATGTAGGACACGGAGTACAGGTGGATCAGCGCCGAGACCCCGGAGACGACGAGGATCATGAACACCGACAGCGGGTCGACGAGGATCTGGACGTTGGCGTCGAGGCCGACGCTGAAGTCGTAGTTCCACAGCGACGAGGTGAACTGGCGGTGCGACGCTCCGTGGTGTTGCAGCGCGATCAGGGTCGCGACCGAGGCCGCGAACGACAGCCCGATCGCGAGCGTTCCCAGCCACCCCGCGGTGCGGCCCGGGAGCCAGCGATGGCCGAGCGCGATCACCGCCGTGCCGACCAGCGGGCACAGGATCACGAGCCAGGCGAACGTGGTTACGGCCATTCGCTAACCGTGGAGCTCGGAGAGCTCGTCGACGTCGATCGGGAGCCGGCGGCGGTAGAGCGCGACGATCAGTCCGAGCCCGACCGTCACCTCGGCGGCGGCGACCACCATCACGATCAGCGCGAACACCTGACCGTCCTCGCCGCCCCACATCCGCGCGAACGCGACCAGCGCGAGGTTGGCGCCGTTCAGCATCAGCTCCAGGCACAGCAGGATCACCATCGCGTTGCGCCGCGCGAGCACGCCGCCCGCGCCGATGCAGAAGATGATCGCCGAGACGACCAGGTACCAGCCGATCGCCACTACCAGCCCCCCGTGTGCGTCGGCTCGGGTGCGTCGGTGGCCTCCGCCCCCCCGACGCCCGGGTGCAGCATCTCGTCGTAGGCGGTCGGGCGCACTCCGGCGGCCTCGGCCATCGTCCCCGTGTAGTCCGGCTCTGTCTGCCGGAACCGCAGCGGTGCCTCCTCGTCCCCCGGAAGGCCGCGACGGCGGCGCGCCAGCACGACAGCCCCGACGGCCGCGAGCAGCAGCAGGATCGAGGCCGCCTCGAACGGAAACAGATACTTGGTCAGAAACAGCCGGCCGATCTGCGCCGGGGTGCCGAAGCCGACGACAAATGGCGCGCCGTGGCCCTTGATCCCCTTCAGCCCCGAGCCGAGCATCGCGATGCACAGCTCGACCGCGAGCGCGAGCGCGAACAGCGGGCCGAGCACGCGCAGCACCGCTCCGCTGGGGACGGCCTCGCCGCCGCCGACGTAGGCGACGACGAACACGTACAGGACCATCACCGCCCCGGCGTAGACGATCACCTGGGCGGCCGCGACGAACTCGGCGCGCAGCAGCAGGAACAGCGCCGCCAGGCTGACCAGGTGAAACGCCAGCGCGAGCACGCTGTAGAACGGGTTGCGAAGCGTCACGACCCCGATCGCGCCGCTGATCGCGCCGATCGCGGCGATGAAGAAGAGGACTGCTGACATCGCGGGCGGTCCTACTCGCCTTCGAGCCGCAGCGGCGTGGCGTCGACCGGCTCGGCGAGCAGCATCTCCTTGGTGAAGATCAGATCCGTGCGGTCGTAGTCGGAGAGCTCGTAGTCGTGTCCCA
>DATKFF010000516.1:0-3925 GCA_035511595.1 Solirubrobacteraceae bacterium
TCTGCGTGTGGACGACCATCCCGTCCTTGACCGCGGTCGAGCACGAGGTCTGCAGCTTCGGAATGCCCTCGATCTCGACCAGGCACATCCGGCACGCACCGACCGGGTTGCCGAGCTTCGGCTCGTAGCAGAAGTATGGGATCTCGACGTCGCCGTGCTTGGCTGCGTCGACCAGCATCGACCCCTCGACCGCCTTCACCTCGCGGCCGTCGATCGTCAGCTGGATGATGTTCTGCTCTGGGCGGGGCATCGTCCGGGTGTTCTAATGAACCGGGAGCGGTCCCGCGTGCTCGTCGGCGACTCCGAGCGGGACCACGTCCTCCAGCGCACCCGAGCCGACGCGCTCACGCGCAGCCTCGATCTCCGCTTCCAGCTCGCCACGGAACTTCTCGACCAGCGATCCCACCGGCATCGCCATCGCGTCGCCGAGCACACACAGGCAGTTGCCGATGATCTGCTCCTGCACCGAGGCCATGATGTCGAGGTCCATCGGGGTGGCCTCGCCGCCCTGGATCCGTCGCAGCATCTTCACGGTCCAGTTGGTCCCCTCACGGCAGGGGACGCACTTGCCGCACGACTCGTGCGCGTAGAACTTGGCCAGCTTCAGCGCCACCTCCAGCACCGAGTGGCTCTCGTCGACGACGATGATCGAGGCCGTGCCGAGCATGCTGCCCGCCTTCGCGAGGCTGTCGTAGTCGTAGGAGATGTCGAGGTCGTCCTTGGTCAGCACCGGAGAGCTCGAGCCCCCCGGGAACCAGAACTTGATCTCGTGGCCGTTCGGCGGGCCACCCCCGAGCCCGTAGATGATCTCCCGGGCCGGGATCCCGAACTCGATCTCGTAGTTGCCGGGCCGCTGGATGTCGCCGGAGATCGACACGACCTTGGTGCCGGTCGACGTCTCGGTACCGAGCTTGGCGTATTCCTCGGCGCCCATGCGGATGATGTACGGCACCGTGTAGAGCGTCTCTACGTTGTTGATCAGCGTGGGGCCGTGGTAGAGGCCTTCGATCGCGGGGAACGGCGGCTTCAGCCGCGGGTTGCCGCGCTTGCCCTCGAGCGAGTCGAGCAGCCCGGTCTCCTCGCCGCAGATGTAGGCGCCGGCGCCCCGATGCAGGACCAGCTTGAGCGAGTGGTCGGAGCCGAGGATCCGCTCGCCCAGGTAGCCGGCGGATTCCGCCTCGGCGATTGCCGCCTCGAGGATGTCGGCCTGCAGCGCGTACTCGCCGCGGATGTAGATGAACGCCCGGTTGATCTCCGCGGCCAAGGTCGCGATCACGATCCCCTCGATCAGCGCGTGGGGGTTCTTCTGCATCAGCTCGCGGTCCTTGAAGGCGCCGGGCTCCGACTCGTCTGCGTTGCACACGAGGTACTTGTCCATCTTCCCGTGCGGCAGGAACGAGGCTTTCTGGCCCATCCGGAAGCCTGCGCCGCCGCGGCCGCGCAGGCTCGACTCGGAGATCTGTTTGAGCACCTCGTCGGGCGACATTGCGAGCGCCTTGCGCAGCGACTCGTAGCCGCCGCGGCGCTCGTACACGGCCAGCGTGTTCAGCCCCGGCTCGTCGATTCCGTCGAGCAGCAGCAGCGTCACTTGTCGTCCTCCTGCTGCGAGGCCGCCTCGGCTACCTGGGGGTCGGCGACCTTGCGGGAGCGAAGCTGCTTGGCCTCGAGCACCGGGCGCCCGGCCTCCAGGTCCTCGACGATCCGCCTCGTGTCCTCGACGTCGAGCGGACCGACGTACTCGCCGTCGACGGAGGCCATCGGCGCGATGTCACAAGCGCCCAGGCACTCGAACGCGCGAACGTGGACGTTCTGATGCAGCGCCGCGGCCTTCACCATCGCGTCGAGCACGTGGTCGGCGCCGCGTAACGAGCAGCTGATGTTCGTGCACACGTACACGTCGTGGTGCCCCTTCGGCTCCGGCCGGTTCTCGAGCATGTCGTAGAACGTGGCGACCGAGGTCAGATCAGCCGGCGTCAGCTGCATCACCGCGGCGACCTGGTGGATCGCCTCCGGCGAGCACCAGCCGTGCAGCTCCTGCGCGGCGCGGAGCGCGGGGATCACGGCGGAGCGCCGGTCGGGGTACTTGGCCATCGCGCGCTCGATCTCGTCGCGTAGATCGTCCGGGACAGGGGTCGTGGCCGGGTCGGGCACGACCGCCGGATCCTTGGTCAGATCGACCGACTCGTCCCACCCGGGGACGCGGGAGCCGTGGTCGAAGCGGGGAACGGGGACCGCGGGGCTCATCGGTCGATCCCCCCGAGGATCGGGTCGAGCATCGCGATCGTCGCGATCAGGTCGGCGATGTACTCGTCGCGGACCATCGGCGCGAACGCCTGAAGGTTGCTGAAGCTGGGGTCTCGCATGTGCACGCGCGCGGGCTTCGCGGACCCGTCCGCCCGGACGAAGCAGCCGAGCTCCCCGCGCGCGCTCTCGATCGGGTAGTAGGCCTCGCCCGGCGGCACGCGAAAGCCCTCGGTCACGAGCTTGAAATGGTGGATCAACGCCTCCATGCTCGTCGCCAGCTCGTGGCGCGGGGGCAATGCCACCTTCCGGTCGGGGCTGATGAACGGCCCCTCCGGGAGGCCGTCGAGGGCCTGCTCGATGATCTTCGTGGACTCGTAGAGCTCGGCGTGGCGGACCCGGTAGCGGTCGTAGTTGTCTCCGACAGTGCCCACCGGGATCTTGAAGTCGAACTGCTCGTAACCCGAGTAGGGCGCCGCCTTGCGCAGGTCCCACGGGTTGCCGGTGGCTCGAAGCAGCGGCCCGGTCACGCCCAGCTTGAGCAGCGTCTGCTCGTCGACGATCCCCGTCTGGCGCAGGCGCTCGAGCACGATCTGGTTCTTCGAGAGCATGTCCGCGTACTGGTCGGCGCGCCCAGGCATCTCCTTGCAGAAGCGGCGCACCTTCTCGACCCAGCCGCGCGGGATGTCCTCGATTACGCCGCCGACCTGGAAATACCGCGTGTGCATGCGCTGGCCCGATGACATCTCGAACAGATCGAGGCACTTCTCGCGCTCGCGGAAGGCGTACCAGAACATTGAGATCGCCCCGATGTCGAGCGCGCTCGTCCCGAGCCACACGAGGTGCGACGCGATCCGGTTGAGCTCGAGGTGGATCACTCGGAGGTATTGCGCTCGGGGCGGCACCTCGAGCCCGAGCAGCGTCTCGACGGCGCCGCAGAACGCCATCGCGTTGAAGTAGTAGCTGACGTAGTCCATCCGCTCGACCACCGGGATCACCTTCCAGTACGACTTGTCCTCGGCGGTCTTCTCGATGCCCGTGTGCACGTAGCCGATGATCGGCTTGATGTCGCGAACGATTTCGCCTTCGAGCGTCGCGAGCAGCCGTAGGACGCCGTGCGTCGACGGATGGTGCGGGCCGATGTTGAGCGTGAACAGCTCGTGCGTCTCGCCCATCCCGGCGGGCTCCGAGGAGAGCGTGACCGACTCCTCGCGCCTTCTGTAGTCCTCCGTCAGCGACGCCACGTCAGACGTTCTTTCCGTATGTGGTCTCTTCGTTGAACGTGAACAGAACCGGCTCGCCTCCGACCGGGAAGTCGCGCCGCTGGGGATAGCCCTCGTAATCCTCCGGCATCAGGATCCGGCGCATGTCCGGGTGGCCGTCGAACACCACCCCGAACATGTCGTACACCTCGCGCTCGGGGAACTCCGCGCCGGGGAACTGCTCGACCACCGAATCGATGTGCGGCGCGTCCGTGGGAACCCGCGCCTTGACGCTGATCCGGTCGACGCGCTTCATGTCGAGCAGCTCGTAGAGGACGCCAAGGCGCGGCTCGTCCGGGTAGTAGTCGACGCCGTGGCAGCTCGCCAGGAAGGTGTAGCCCTTGCCCTGCAGGTGCTCGAGCACCGGCTTGACGCTCGCCGGATCGATCACCAGCACCGCGCGACCGCGGTGGAACTCGGTG
>DATKFF010000517.1:0-5792 GCA_035511595.1 Solirubrobacteraceae bacterium
CGGATCGTCGGGACACTGCAGGTGTCCGGCGGGCGCCACAGCCCATAGACTCGCGGCGTCATGCGGCCGCGGACGATCCTCTACACCGGCAAGGGTGGGGTTGGGAAGACCTCGGTGGCGGCCTGCACCGCCCGGGCCTGCGCGCGGTCAGGACTACGGACGCTCGTGATCTCGACCGATCCGGCCCACAGCCTGTCCGAGTCGCTCGGCGTCGAGCTCTCAGGCGAGCCGCAGCCGGCCGGTGACTCGCTGTGGGGCGAGCAGGTAAGCGCCCAGGAGGAAATGGAGCGTCACTGGGCCGGCGTCCAGGAGTGGCTCGGCGAGCTGTTCATGGAGCGGGGCATCGACCGGATCTCGGCCGAGGAGCTAACGGTGCCACCGGGGATGGACGAGCTGTTCTCGCTGCTGCGGCTGAAGACCGCGCACGAGGCCGACGAGTGGGAAGTGATCGTCGTCGACTGCGCGCCGACGGGCGAGACGCTGCGGTTGCTGTCATTTCCCGACGTCGCCCGCTGGTGGATCGAGAAGGTGTTCCCGATCGAGCGACAGATCCTCGCGACGGCGGGGCCGATCGCTCGCTCGCTGCTGGACATTTCGCTCCCGACGCACGCCGTGTTCGCTGACATCCGCCGCCTGTCCGAGAACCTGATCGCGATGAACGAGATCCTCCAGGACCGCTCGCGCGCGACCATCCGGCTGGTGATGAACCCGGAGAAGATGGTGATCGGCGAGGCGATGCGGACCTTCACTTACCTCAATCTGTACGGCTACCTGACCGACGCCGTGATCGTCAACCGGATCTTCCCCGATGAGGTCGGCGATTACTTCGCGGGCTGGCGGCGCCTCCAGGAGGAGCACCTGGAGCTGGTGAGCTCCGCGTTCGCGCCCGTCCCGCTGCTGCGTGCGCCGTATTTCGAGCAGGAGGTCGTCGGCGTGGAGATGCTCGATCGGCTGGCCGCAGCCCTGTTCGAGCCCGGCGACCACGACCCGGCGGCGGTGCTGCACGACGCGATCACGCAGGAACTCGAGGTCTCCGAGCGTGAGGCGCGGCTGCGGCTGGCGCTGCCGCTGGCGCACAAGGGCGACATCACGCTGAAGAAGATCGGGCTCGAACTGATCATCGGCGTCAACGGCCAGAAGCGCACGATCACGCTGCCGTCGCCGCTCGCCGGCTTCAAGCCGAACGCAGCGAGGTTCGAGAACGGAACCCTCGAGGTCACCTTCGACGATCCCAAGCGACCCCGGTCCGCCGATGACCGATGAACCGGAAGAGCCACTCCGCCGGCTGGAGCAGCGGCTGACCGAGGCGTCCGATGCGGCCGAGCGGCTGATCGCCGAAGCCGCCCGCGGCGCGCCGGGCCGGCCACCGCCGGCCGGGTGGCAGAGCCCCGCCCCCGAGGAGCCGGTGCCCCAGCGGGGCCCGGGGGTCGAGCTCGACACCCTGGTCCAGGCGCTCCAGGCAGTGCGCGAGCTGATCCCGGCCGAGGTGATGGAGCGGATCGCCGCGGCGATCCGCGAGGTTCTGCTGGCGCTCAGGGCGCTGCTCGACTTCTATCTCGAGCGACTCGACCGGCGGGGTCCGGAGCCGGCCGAGGTGCAGGACATCCCGATCGAGTAGCTCAGGCCCGCGGAGTGAACGAGCAGTCCATCCGCTTGACCCCGTGGATGAACGAGCTCGAGCGGAACAGCTGCGGCGGTCCGACCTCGATGTCGGGAAGCGTGCGCAGCAGCTCGGTGAACAGCGATCGCAGCTGGCTTCGCGCCAGCGAGGCGCCGAGGCAGTAGTGCGGCCCGCCGCCGCCGAAGCCGAGGTGGTGGTTGGGCGACCGGGTGACGTCGAACGCCCACGGGTCCGCGAACACGCTGTCGTCGCGGTTGCCCGAGTGGTAGAAGAGCACGACCTTCTCGCCCTCACCGATCGCCTGCCCGGCGAGCTCGGTGTCACGCGTGGCAGTCCGCCTAAAGGTCAGCACGGGCGTTGCCCAGCGGACGAACTCCTCGACCGCGGTCGGCATCACGCGCTCGGAATCGGCCACCAGCGCGGAACGCTGCTCGGGGTTGACCGTCAGCGCCCGCATCGCGTGGGAGGTGGTGTGGCGCGTGGTGTCGTTGCCGGCGACCGACAGCAGCACGAAGAAGGCGGCGATCTCAGGATGCGTGAGGCGCTCGCCGTCGACCTCCGCCTGCACGAGCGCGGTCATCAGATCGTCGCCTGGGTTTCGCTCCCGGTGCGCCGCCAGCTCGTTGGCAAACTCGGTCAGGGTCCACACGGCCGTGCCGAGCGCGACGACCGGCGCCTGCTCTCCGCTGACCTCGGGATCGGCGACCGTGACCAGCACGTCCGCCGCCTCCACCACGCGCTCGCGGTCGGCCGCGGGGACGCCGATCATCGCTGAGATGGTGATCAAGGGGAGGCGCTTGGCCAACAGTTGAACGAAGTCGCCCCCGCCGGTCGGCGCGGCCTCCTCGACCACCAACCGTGCGTTGGCGCGAATCCCCTCCTCGATCCGCGCGACCTGCCGCGGGGTGAACGCGGCCGACACCAGGCCACGGAGCTTGGTGTGACGCGGGGCGTCCATTGCCAGGAACGACAGCGAGGCCTCGAGCAACTCCGGCGGCGCGTCGCCGAACTGAGTGCCCTGACCTGAGCAGAACGTCTCCGGATCGCGAGACACCCGCCGGATGTCGTCGTAGCGGACAACCGCCCAGTAGCCGCGCTCGTCTCGCGTGGTGACCCCGAGGATGTCCTCCGGAGGCTGGTGGTGGGAGATCGGCGCCTCGCGGCGTAGGTCCGAGAACGCTCGGTCGCGGATCTCCGCCGGCTGGTCCCAGAACTCGAGCGATCCTAGATCGAAGTCACCGAGCCCGACATCCTCGCCAAGCGCCATCGCCGTGCACCCTACTCTCCTACGCGAGCTTCCCGACCCCGAACGCGAAGTACGCGCTGACCCCGCCGACGATCACGATCCCAGTCAGGATCAGCGTGCGGGAATGGCTCAGATGCCCGTACGCGCCGATCACGAAGCCGAACGCGATCGCGGCCGCGTACGGTCCGACCGACGTCGACGCGGCGATGGGCAGCATCAGTGCCACAGGGGAACCCTATATTTGACCCTAGCGCGCCATGACCACGACCGAACCCGCATCAGTCCAGGACGTCGCCGCCGGGCTCGAGCGCGCCGGCTACCTGCCCGGTGACTCGACCGCGCTCGTCTCGTTCCTGGCGACGAAGCTCGGCAAGCCCGTGCTCGTCGAAGGACCCGCCGGCGTCGGCAAGACCGAGCTCGCCAAGGCACTGTCGCGCTACCTCGGCCGGTCGCTCGTTCGACTCCAGTGCTACGAGGGCCTCGACGAGGCCAAGGCGCTGTACGAGTGGAACTACCGCAAGCAGCTGCTGCGAATCCAGACCGAAGCTGGTGGAGCCGGCTGGCAGGACGTGCAGGAAGACATCTTCGGCGAGGAGTTCCTGCTCGCACGGCCGCTGATGACGGCGATCGCGTCGACGGAGCCGGTCGTGCTGCTGGTCGATGAGATCGACAAGACCGACCAGGAGTTCGAGGCGATGCTGCTCGAGCTGCTGTCGGACTTCCAGATCTCGATCCCGGAGCTCGGGCGGATCGAGGCGCGCACGCAGCCGGTCGTGCTGCTGACCTCCAATAACACGCGCGAGCTGACCGAGGCGCTGAAGCGCCGCTGCCTGTACCTGTGGCTCGACTATCCCGAGCTGGAGCACGAGCTGAAGATCGTGCGGCTGCATTCCCCCGAGCTCGACCAGGACGTGGCCCGCAAGCTGGTGGAGGTGATCCACCAGATCCGTGAGCTCGACCTGAAGAAGCCCCCGAGCATCGCCGAGTCGATCGACTGGGCGCGCACGCTGATGCTGCTCGGCGCGACCGACATCGACCGCGACACGTTCGCCGAGACGATGAGCGTGATCCTCAAGCACCGCACCGATCTCGACACGGTCGCCGCGCGCGTCGGCGTGATGCTCGATCCCGCGGCCGATGCCTCAGCCGCCTAGCGCGGGGCTCGACCGGAGCGTTCCGGCCCGCGGCCCGGGCGGTTTCTCGGGACAGCTGCTGGCGTTCGCCGAGGACCTCCGAGAGGAGGGAGTGTCGGTCGGGACCTCCGAGATCCTCGACGCGTTCGCAGCGCTCGAGCACGTCCCGTGGAGCGATCAGGACGCCTTCAAGCAGGCGGTCGCGGCGACGCTCGCGAAGTCCCCGGAGGACCGGCGCGTGTTCGAGCTGGTGTTCGACCGCTTCTTCTTCAGGGCCGCGGAGGCGGAGGCCGCCCGCCGGCGGATCACCGAGGGCGACCAGCTCGCCGACGGCGACTCCTCGCTCGACCTCGACACCTTGCGCCTGCAGATCGCGGCGGCCCTGCAGGACGGATCGGAGGCGGCGCTGCGCGACCTCGCGCGGCTCGCGATCGCGGCGTTCGGCCAGGGGCAAGGGTCCGGGGTGCTGGGCGTCGATGTCCAGCGAATCCGCCGCGCGCTCGGGCTCCGTGCCGAGCCGCAGCCGGAGCTGCCAGACGACGACCCCCGCCGCCACGGGACGCCGCGCGACCAGCTTCGCCGCTTCGAGGCTCAGCTGCGCCGCGAGCTCGAGCGGGCGATGATCGAGCGGACAGCCTCACTGCCTCCGAAGCGCCCGCTCAACGAACTCGACCGCTCGCTGCCGAGCGGCCCGATCCAGGACCTTGCCGCGGTCCACCGGGTGGTCGCGCAGCTCAAACGGCGGCTCGCGACCCAGGGCCACGAGCTGAAGGGGCGAAAGCGCCACGCCCACGTCGACGTGCGCCGCACGATGCGGGCGTCGCTCGAGACCGGAGGCGTCCCGATCACGCTCAAGTACCGGCCCCAGCGCCCGCGCCGTCCGGAGATCTTCGTGCTGTGCGACGTGTCGACGAGCGTCACGAGCGCGTCGACGTTCTTCCTCAGCGTGCTGCACGCGCTGCACGACTCGTTTCGCAAGCTCCGCTCGTTCGTGTTCATCGAGCGGATCTCCGAGGTGACCGAGGTGTTCGAGCGAGAGCGTGACTTCCGCGCCGCGAGCGAGGCGATCTCAAGGGACGCCGGGGTCGCGGACATCTCCGGCTACACCGACTACGGCCGCGTCTGGGAGGAGTTCCTGTCGCTGATCGAGGACGAACTGCACCCCCGCGCCACCGTGATCGTGCTCGGAGACGCCCGCACCAACGGCCGCCCGCCGCGTGACGACGTGTTCGCGGCGATCACCGCCCGCGCCGGACGCACCTTCTGGCTGAACCCGGAGCCGCGGCTCTACTGGAACTACGGCGACTCCGTGATCTCCGCCTACGAGCGCCACTGCACGGCGTTTGAGTGCTGGCGGACGGACCAGCTGGAGGAGTTCGTCAAGGCGCTGACGTCGCCGGTGCGCGTGTAGCGCCGGGTCATCAGGACTGCAGGCTGAAGGGCGGGTAGCGGTCGGTGATCAATAGGAAGGCGTAGGCCGCGACGCGGTTGTGCCAGCGGAACACGCCCTCGATGAAGTCGAACAGCGACCGCGGGTAGCGGCCCGTGAAGAGGATCGCGAACCAGGCGAAGATGGCGGCGAGAATCGCGCCGATCGTGAGGAAGATCAGCACGATGTAGTGCGGGATCGCGAGCAGCCACTTGACGAGCGGCAAGCCCTGGTTGAGGTCGTGTTGGGCGTCGGGGTAGGGGAAGTTCAGGCGGACCGCCTGCTCGTCGTCGGTGGAGGGGTAGCGGTCGTCCATCAGTGCGAAGTAGACGGCGATCCGGTTGGTAAAGCGGGTCAGTTGCA
>DATKFF010000518.1:0-4171 GCA_035511595.1 Solirubrobacteraceae bacterium
GGCACGGAGCCGTCGCTTGAGCGAAGACGTCTGGGCAGCGCGGGACACCACCCCTGACGAGATCGATGCTGCGTTACGAGAGCTGCTGCGCAAGCGCCACGCCGCCAACCGCGCGCTCGCCCCGGCCCGGGTCCTCAACCTCGTAGTGCTCGTCGATCGCAAGTCAAAGGGGGAGATCGCCAGCCGGCTGGAGCGGGTGGGTCGCTACCACGCGTCGCGCACGATCCTGTGCGCGGTCGAGGAGGGCCGTGAGACGCTCGACGCGGTCGCGACGATCAGCTACGACGAATCGCCCGGGGGCGAGATCCATCCGATGCACGAGACCGTCGAGATCGACATCGGGACCGAGCAGTTGAGCCGGCTTGACACGATCGTCGACCCGGTGCTGGGGGCTGAGCTGCCGACCGTGCTGTGGTCGCCGCACGGTTACGACGAGGCGGTCGAGGCGGTGCTATGGAGGATCGACGTGATCCTCGTTGACTCCGACGACGAGCAGCTGACCGCCGGGCTCGAGCGCGCGACGAGGCTGCTCCGCTCGGTGTACGTGGTCGATCTCGCCTGGCTTCGCACGACTCCCTGGCGCGAGCGCCTGGCGGCAAGCTTCGACCCGCCGTGGCGGGCCACCGCGCTAGAGCGACTGGACGAGGTCTGCGTCCGTCACCGCCCGAGCTCGGGGGCGAGCGCCGCGCTGCTCACCGGGTGGCTCGCGTCACGGCTTGACTGGACGATCGAGCCGCTTCAGTCGCGCAACGGCGCGGGCCGGGGCGGGACCGCGAGGGCCCGCTCGGGCGAGCCGTCGATCGAGCTGATGCTGGCGCCGTTTGAACAGGACGCGCCCGGGCTCGCCGGCGTCACGGTCGGCTGGGAGCCGGGCTGCTCACTGTCGCTCGACCGCGCACCCGGAGGGCTGCTCGCGCGCGAGCGATCGGTCGATGGAGACGATCGCAGCTGGCGGGTGCTGGGCGCCTCGCGGGGCGAGGGCGGGATTCTCGGCGAGGGCGTCCGGCAGGCGCTGCTGCGTGACCCGACCTACGGCCCGGCGCTCGAGGCAGCCCGGAGGCTGTGCGGATGAGCCTCGAGATCGAGGTGCTCGAGGACCCCGCGCGCGCGTGCGCCGCGATGCTGCTGAGCGCCGTGCTCCACGGCGGCGACGTCGTTCTGACCGGCGGCAGCACGCCGCGCGATGCCTACGAGGAGCTGGCGCGGGCGATCCGCGCGCTCGGCCGAGATCTCGGCGACACGACCCTGTGGTTCAGCGACGAGCGCTGCGTGCCGCCGTCCGACGACCGCTCCAACTACCGGCTGGTCAAGCAGGCGCTGCTCGACCCGCTCGACGACCTTCCGGCCCCGGCGGTCAAGCGGATGCAGGGAGAGCTCGGCCCCGAGAAGGGCGCTGCCGCCTACGAACGCGACCTGCGCGACGCCGGGGAGCCAGAGTTCGACCTCGTGCTGCTCGGCCTCGGCCCAGACGGGCACTGCGCCTCGCTGTTCCCCGACCAGCCCGCGCTCGCGGAGCGTTCGCACCTCGCCGCCGGGGTCGAGGAAGCTGGGCTCGAGCCGTTCGTGCCGCGGATCAGCCTGACGCTGCCCGCGCTCGCCACCGCCAGGCAGGTCACCTTCCTGGTGACGGGCGAGTCGAAGGCCGACGCGGTCGCGGCCGTGTTCGGGCCGAACGCCAAACCCGATCCGCACGTGCCCGCCTCGATGCTGGTGCCGCTCGCGGACGAACTGACGGTCCTGCTGGACCCGGCGGCGGCGGCGCGCCTGTGACCCCGTCGGTCGTCGGAGTCGACCTCGGCGGCACCAAGCTCGCGGTCGCCTCGCTGTCCGGCGGCGAGCTCAGCGAGTCCGTGACGCGCCCGACCGAGTTGTCGGATACCGCCGCGCTGATCGACCAGGTCGTCGAGGCCGTGGGGGAGGCCCGGGGCGAGCACCTCGACGGCGTCGGTGTCGGGGTACCGTCGGTGGTCGAGTTCGAGACCGGTCGCGTCGTCTCGTCGGTGAATGTGCCGCTCGCCGATGTGCCACTGCGCCAGGTGCTGGGCGAGCGCCTCGGGGTCCCGGTGTTCGTTGACAACGACGCCACCGTCGCGGCGCTCGCCGAAGCTCACGACGAGGAGCTTCGCCTCGTCGCCCGCAACCTAGTGATGCTGACCGTCGGCACCGGAGTCGGTGGCGGGTTGGTGCTCGGCGGCCGGATCTACCGTGGCTCGACGGGCGGGGCGGCGGAGATCGGTCACACGATCGTCGGACTGGCGCTGTCCGGCGAGGACCCGGTGCCGACGCCGGAGGGGTTTCCGCTGGAGGGCTCGCTCGAGGCGGTCGCCGCGGGACACGCGCTCGACCGGCTCGCCGCCGAGACGGCGAAGCTGTACCCGGACTCCGCGCTCGGGCGGCTCGAGGCGAGCGGCGAGACGCCGTCGGGCGGCGAGGCCGTCCACGCCGCTTACCGCGGCGACGAGGTCGCCGCCCGGATCATCGAGGTCTGGGCCGAGCGCGTCGGCATCGGCGTCTCGAACGCGATCAACACCTTCGACCCCGACGAGGTCGTGATCGGGGGCGGGGCAGCGCTCGCCGGCGACCGCCTCCTGGGGCCGGCGACGCGCGTCGCGCGTGAGTACGCCCACCCCGGCCTTGCCGACCACGTCACGATCAGGCTCGCGCGGCACGGCGTCCGCGCGGGCGTGCTCGGCGCCGCGCTGCTTGCCGTCCACGAGCTCGAGCCCAGGGTCGAGCCATCGACAACGGAGGTTTCCCGATGATCGTTGCCTGTGGTTTCGACCACGCCGGATTCCCGTTTCGTGATCGCCTGCTGGGCGTGATCGAGGCCGAGGGTCACGAGATCCTCGACTTCGGGACCGACTCGCCCGAGCCCGTCGACTACCCCGACAAGGCGCTCGAAGTGGGGCGGGCGGTCGTCTCCGGCGCCGCCGAGCGCGGGATCCTGGTGTGCGGATCGGGGGCGGGGGTGTCGGTGGCGGCCTCCAAGATCCGCGGGATCTACGCGACCACGGCCCACGACACGTACACCGCGCATCAGTGCGTCGAGCACGACGGCGTCAACGTGCTGTGTCTCGGCGCGCGGGTGATCGGGCCGGAGCTGGCGGCCGAGATCATTCCGCCCTTCCTGGCTGCGACCGTGTCGATGGAGGAGCGCCACGTCCGCCGGCGAGCGAAGATCCTCGAGATCGAGCGCACGGGAGGGGAGTAGCCGCCGGTGGGTGCGGCGGCCGGTGCGCCGGCGGGCGAGCATCACGAGATCGTGGTGGTCCGCCACGGCGAGACCGAGTGGAGCCTGAGCGGCCGGCATACCGGCCGCACCGACCTGCCGCTGACCGAGCTTGGGCGGGAGCGCGCTCGCGCGTTGGCGCCGGTGCTGGCTGGATGGCGGTTCTCCTTGGTGCTCTGCAGCCCGCTGCGGCGGGCGCGTGAGACCTGCGAGCTCGCCGGGTTCGGCGACGTCGCCGAGATCTGCGACGACCTGCACGAGTGGGACTACGGCGAGTACGAGGGGCTGACCACCCCCGAGATCTGGGAGCGCGATCCGAACTGGAGCCTGTGGCGTGACGGATGCCCCGGCGGCGAGACTCCCCGGCAGGTCGGCGCCAGGGCCGACCGGGTGCTCGAGCGCCTGCGCGCCGCCGATGGCGACGCGGCGGCGTTCGCCCACGGACACATCCTGCGTGTCGTGACGGCACGCCGGCTTGCGATGGAGGTGGCCGAGGGCGCGCGCTTTGCGCTCGGCGCGGGGTCGATCGGGGTGCTCGGATTCGAGCGTGATACGGAGGTCCTGAGCCGCTGGAACGCATGACGAATGTCATGCCCGGTTTCGGCCGCGCGGCACTTACGGGGGCGTCCGCACGGCCCTAGGCTGCCGTGCATGACAGAAATTGACACCTCCCCCCGGGGGCTTGCGATCGAAGTGCGCGACCTACGCAAGTCCTACGGCTCCGTCCAAGCGGTGCGCGGGGTCAGCTTCGAGGTCGCGCGCGGCGAGGTGTTCTGCCTGCTCGGCCCGAACGGCGCCGGGAAGACGAGCGTCGTCGAGATCCTCGAGGGCTACCGCACGCGCAGCGGCGGCGACGCTCGCGTGCTCGGTCTGGATCCGGCTCGCGGGTCCCGGGAGCTGCACGACCGCGTCGGCATCGTGCTCCAGCAGTGCGGCGTCCAG
>DATKFF010000519.1:0-2781 GCA_035511595.1 Solirubrobacteraceae bacterium
AGAGGGCGGTGGTGGGTGTCGTGGTGCCAGGACAGCCGAACTCGGTGAGCCAAAGCGGCATCTGGCGGTAGCCGCACGGGACCGTCAGCGTTCTGACGAGCTGCTCGGAGCGGCGAGGGGCGGGTCAGGGAGCGAGAGAGATCCGAGAGCGGAGAGGGAGGTGTCTGGGTTCAGGACATATGTCTCAGGTGATAGGTCGCTGATGAGTCGGGACATAGGTCTCACTCCGTTGCAGGGTTGAGCAGGGTTCCGGCGGTCGTCGGGGAGGCGGAGCCCGGAGGGCGACGCTGGAGCGGCGATCGCCGGGCGCGGCGTCCGGGGGTGGGCGGACAGTCGCGCGCATGTCTCGATCTCGTGTTGCTGTTCTCCAAATCGTTTCCAGGCAGCTGACGGTCACCGCGGCTGCGGCCGAGTTCGGGATTTCCCGCCGGCATCTGCACCGCCTCCTCGTCCGTTACCGAGAGGGCGGCCTGGACGCCCTGGAGCCGCGGTCGCGCCGTCCGAAGACCACGCCGATCGCTACGCCTGAGACGGTTCGTCAGCGAGTGATTGAGCTGCGGGGCCGGTTGACCGCCGACGGGCTTGACGCCGGCCCCGAAACGATCCGTTGGCAGCTCGAGCGGGAAGGTCTCAGAGCGCCGTCGACTTCCACGATCCGGCGGGTTCTGCACGAGGTCGGGCTGATCCGCCCTGAGCCCAGGAAGCGCCCAAGGTCCTCCTATACGCGGTTTGAGATGGCGCAGCCGAACGAGATGTGGCAGTCGGACTTCATCCACTGGCGCCTTGAGGACGGGACCGATGTCGAGGTCCTGAACTGGCTCGATGATCACTCCCGCTACCTGCTCTCCTGCACCGCCCATCAGCCCGTCACCGGCGATGACGTGGTGAGCGTATTCCTAGCCGTCATCGAGGAATACGGCCCGCCGGCCAGCACCCTCACCGACAACGGCAGCGTCTACACCTCCCGCTTCACCGGGGGCCGCAACGCCTTCGAATACATCCTTCCGATCCTCGGCATCCGCCAGAAGAACGGATCCCCCGGCCACCCCCAAACCCAAGGCAAAACCGAACGGTTCCACCAGACCTTGCAACGCTGGCTTAGGGCCCGACCCACGGCCCGCAGCGCCGCCGAGCTACAAGCCCAGCTGGACGAGTTCCGCGCGCATTACAACGAGCGGCGCCCTCACCGAGCCCTGCATCGCAGAACCCCGGGCGACGCCTACCGCGCTACCCCGAAGGCCTCCCCGGCGAGCAACGGCCACCAGCCCGGTCATTTCCGCCTGCGCTACGACCGGCTCGACAGCAAAGGCAGAATGACCCTCCGCCGCGCCGGCCGCATGCACCACCTCGGCATCGGCGCCAACCACGCCCGCAAACGCGTCCTCGCGTTCGCCGATGAGCACCACATCACCGTCGCCGACCTCACCACCGGCGAAATCCTCTCAGCCCATCTGATCGAGCCGAACAAGAGCTACTGGCGCAACCAAACGCGAGAACCCGGCCGCTGGCCGAGCTCTCAAACATGAGACCTATGTCGCGACACACGTGTGACCTATGTCCCGACTCATCACAGCGATGCCGGAGGAGGGACTCGAACCCCCGACACGCGGATTATGATTCCGCTGCTCTAACCGACTGAGCTACTCCGGCGCGGGAGGCGAGTCTAGCGGTGCCGGGGTGGCGGTTCGGGCGGGCGAAGGTCTAGGTCGGGCGGCCGGTGGGCTGCCCTGCGCCATAAGATCAGCGCCCGATGCCTGACCTTGGGCCAGCGATCAGGACGGTCGTCAGTCGCTGCCTCGCGGTTCGGGAGGGGGAGGACGTCCTTGTCATCGCCGATCGCCAGACGACGGCGATCGGTGTCGCGCTGCGCGAGCAGGCGGCGGCAGTCGGTGCGGACGCGGTGCTGGCGATCATGGAGTCTCGGCAGGTCGATGGCAACGAGCCGCCGCGGTCGGTGGCCGGAGCGCTGGCCGCCTGCGATGTCTTCATCGCACCGACCAGGCGCTCGCTGAGCCATACGACGGCGCGCAAGCGGGCGACCGACGCTGGTGCCCGCGGGGCGACGATGCCGGGGGTCACCGAGGAGATGCTCGCGCGGACGATGTCCGTCGATTTCGACACGATGGCGGCTCGCTCGCTGGCGCTCGCGGCGCTTTTGACCGAATCGGACACGGCTCACCTCACCTGTCCGCGCGGGAGCGACTTCACGCTCGACCTCGCCGGCCGCCGGGGGATCTCAGACGACGGCACGCTTACCGAGCGAGGCACGTTCGGGAACCTGCCGTGCGGTGAGGGTTTCATCTCTCCCAGCGGCGGCGAGGGAACGATCGTCGTCGCCGGCACGATCGCGACCCTCGGCGTAACAGAAGAGCCGGCGACGTTGACGATCGGCGACGGCCGGCTCGTTGGCGCGGAGGGCGGGGAGGGGCCGAAGTTACTGGAGCTGCTGGAAGGTGCCGGTGAGCTCGGGACGAACCTCGCGGAGCTGGGGATCGGCACCAACGACGAGGCCCGGCTGAGCGGCCAAGTGCTCGAGGACGAGAAGATCCTCGGGACGGTGCACGTCGCGTTCGGCGCAAGTGCCGGGATCGGCGGCGAAGTCTCGGTTCCGATTCACCTCGATACGGTGATCCTCGAGCCGACGCTCGATATCGGCTCTACGCGCGTCCTCGACGCCGGGAGATTCGTGCTCGACTCCCCACAGTGACGACGCTGCTGGCGGTCCCGAACTTCTCCGAGGGCCGCGACGTCGGCCTGATCGAGGCGATCGCGCGAGCCTTC
>DATKFF010000520.1:0-2475 GCA_035511595.1 Solirubrobacteraceae bacterium
AAGACGAGCGTCGTCGAGATCCTCGAGGGCTACCGCACGCGCAGCGGCGGCGACGCTCGCGTGCTCGGTCTGGATCCGGCTCGCGGGTCCCGGGAGCTGCACGACCGCGTCGGCATCGTGCTCCAGCAGTGCGGCGTCCAGCGCGACCTGACCGTAGCCGAGCTGATCGAGATGTACGGCCGCTACTACGCCCGCCGCCGCCCCGTCGCCGAGCTGATCGAGCTCGTCGATCTTGGGGACAAGCGCGACACGCGCGCCAAGGACCTGTCGGGCGGCCAGCTGCGCCGGCTCGACCTGGCGCTGGCGCTGGTCGGGGACCCCGAGCTCGTGTTCCTGGACGAGCCGACGACGGGCTTTGACCCCGCCGCACGGCGCGGCGCCTGGTCGACCGTCCGGTCGCTGTGCGACCTCGGGAAGACGATCTTCCTGACCACGCACTACATGGACGAGGCACAGTTCCTCGGCGACCGCGTCGCGGTCATGAGCGCCGGTGAGATCATCGCCAGCGGCAGGCCCGAGGAGCTCGGCGGCCGCGACCTGCGCCCGGCGGAGATCCGCTTCCGGCTTCCGGACGAGTGGTCGCTCGGGGACGTTCCGGAGGTCCCCGGGGAGCGCTCGGCCCACGGTGGCACGGTGCTGCTGCTCACGCGTGAGCCGGTGCTCGCGACCCAGCGGGTAACGACCTGGGCGATCGAGCGCGGGATCGAGCTTGGGCACTTCTCCGTCAGCCAGCCGACGCTCGAGGACATCTATCTGGAGCTGACCGGATCGACTCCCCCAGTGGGCGTCAAGGAGGAGGTACCGGCATGAGCAGCCCATTGAGTCCATCCCTGCGGCGTGACCTCGGCCTCGTCCTCTGGCAGATCCGCTACGAGCAGCGCTCCTACTGGCGCAACCGCGGGCGCGGGATCTTGACGTTCGTCTTCCCGCTGATGTTCCTGGTGATCTTCGCGACCCTGAACAAGGGAGCGCGGCTGCACGAGCTCGGAGGCCTCCCGTACGACGACTTCTTCGTTCCCGGGATCCTCGCTTACGCGATCATTGGCACCACGTACGTGAACATGGCGATCGGCACCGCGGTCCTCCGGGACCAGGGGATCCTCAAGCGGATGCAGGGCACGCCGCTGCCCCGCTGGGCGTACGTGGCCGCCCGGATCGGCGCGACCGTCCTGATCGTCGCCGCGATCACGATCGTGACGCTGGCGTTGGGCGCAATCGCCTACGGCGTCAATATCCGCGTCTCGACGCTGCCGGGGCTGATCGCCACGCTCGTGCTGGGGACAGCGGCGTTCACGACGCTCGGGATCGGGATCACCCGGTTCATCTCGAACGCCGAGGTGGCGCCCGTGATCGTAAACCTGACGATCCTGCCGCTGACGTTCATCTCTGGCGTCTGGTTTCCCACCACCGGAACGCCGAAGGCGCTGAACGACGTCGCCGGCTTCTTCCCGATCAAGCCGCTGGCCAATGGGCTCCAGTACGCGTTCAACCCACACACGGCCGGGGCGGGATTCAACGCCACCGACCTCAGGGGGCTGGCGATCTGGACGGCGGTCGGGGTGTGGTTGATGGTCCGGTACCTGCGCCAGCCTCAAGGTGAGGTCGCGTGAGGCTGGCACGAGCGCTTACGGGCCGGACCGCGGTCGTACCGGGCGAGGCTTGCGCTGCCGTCGAGGATCGCGCCGATGGCCCAAGGGTCCGAGGTCTCTGGTTCGACGCCCGCCCCCGCGGCTTCGCGAAGAACACGGGCGCGCTGATCTGGCTCGCGTTCATCGCCTTCCCGGCGGTCAACGCGATCGCCAGACATGGGAGCGCCCTGGCGCACGCGCTCACGCTCGCGGGTGCGCTTGTGTTCGTCGCGGCGTACCTCGGGCTGGTGCTGTTGTGGCGGCGCCGCTCAGCCGATCTGATCCTTCCGCTGCTGTTCGTCGTGCTGGTCGGTATCGCGATCGCCCTGACGCTCAGCAATGGAAACAGCTGGGGCTTCCTGTTCACCTACTGCGCGGCGTGCGCCGGCCTGATTTCCACGCGGTATGGCCTGGCCGCAGTGCTGTCGTGCGCTGCCCTGGCTGGGGTGTCATCGGCGATCGGAGGCGCCAACGGCGGGCAGGTGGTCGGCTGGGTCGCGAGCGCGCTGGGGATTGGTCTGCTGATTCTTGTCATGCGTGACCTCCGGATCCGAAACGACGAGCTCAGCCAGGCGCGGGCGGAGCTCGCGCGGATGGCGGTCGCCGAGGAGCGCGAGCGCTTCGCCCGTGACCTGCACGACCTGCTCGGCCACAGCCTGTCGGTGATCGCGCTCAAGGCGGAGCTGGCGGGACGTCTGCTGCCTGACCGCGCCGAGGACGCCGCCGGTGAGATCGCCGAGCTCGAGGACGTGGCGCGCGGTGCGCTCACCGAGGTTCGTGATGCGGTCAGCGGCTATCGGCGACCGACGCTTGACACCGAGCTCGAGGGCGCCCGCATGGCGCTGAC
>DATKFF010000521.1:0-3186 GCA_035511595.1 Solirubrobacteraceae bacterium
GTAGATCAGAGCGTTCGCGAGCAGCTTGGACGCCGACTCGCGGGAGCTGAACCACCCGATGGCGATGGAGAAGACACCTAGCAGCGCCGCGGGCCCTGGTCCGAGGAGGACGGCGGCCAGGGTCACGCCGATGAACATGCCAGACACCCGCACCTTGCTGCCGGCGTCCGATTCGACGGCCATGAGGTCGCCGGCAGCTGCAAGCACGGCGATTGCGATAAGACGCCCGAGATCCCAGCGGTCCCAACCCCAGGTCAGGACGATGATCACGACCGCGGCGCCGATGCCCGCAAGCTGGATTGCGAGAACGGCGGCACGGGAGGGCCGGACCCAGGTCAGCTCCGTTGCCCCAGGGCTTTCCATACCGTGAGGGTTATCGGCGGCCGAGCCCTCGGACTCAAACAAGTGTCCAGATATTGGACATCGCTCAAGTCCCCCCGGAACCTAGCCGATGACTCTCGCTAATAGCGGTAAAAAAGGCGCGAGGCCCGCTGGAACGGGCCTCGAAGCAAATCTAGCGGCCGATCTTGTAGTTCATCCGGGCCCCCTTTCGCGGCGCTCGACTGGACGCTGGATTGGACAGCGCCCTTATCGGCAAAACACAGCTCGACCTTTAGTCGTGCTGCGCTTTGTGCTGCCGTTTTTGGTCAGATTTACGTCATTTGGACGAGGCGAGGAGGTCGATTTCTAACGTCGGCCGTCAGGGACGAGGACTGCCGGACCCGGCCGTCGCCTCCAGCGTGACCTCGTTAGGAAGCGCAACGAGCTCGCTGACCTCGGCCGGCGCAACCGCCGCCCGTAGCTTCACCCAGACCGCGGCTGCCACTGCAACGGAGCCTGCAGCCCCGACCGCCAGCGCGGCGCGCGGGCCCGCGAGTGCCGCGATGCCGCCCCCGATCAGGAACCCGATCCCCGGCATTAGGTAGAAGATCGACTCATTCAGGCCCACGAGCAGCGCCAGCCAGCGCTCAGGTGCAAGCTCTTGAAGTGCCGTCCGGGCGGCGACCATGCCCATGCCATTCCCGAGACCCCCGATCGCTGCGCCGACCAGAGCGACGCCGAGCGAGGGCGCGACCGCCATCACGAGGAACCCGATTGCGACAGACACGGTTCCCGCGGTGATGAGCGTCCGTGATGGAAGCGCCCGCCAACGTGCGTAGACCAGGCTTCCGGCAATCGCGCCGGCGCCCCACACGGACAGAAGCGCGCCGTACCCCCCAGCGCCGGCATGCAGCGAGCGTTGGGCGAACACGACCTCGACCGGGGTCGCAAGCGTGAAGAACGCGATCCCCACGGCCTGCAGCAAGAGCAGATTTCGGAGCGTCACATCGCCGCGAACGTATTCCAGCGCAGCTCGCAACCGTCCGGCGGAGGGCGCGCGTTCCGATGCCGCGCGCGGCAGGCCCCGTGTCGTCCCGGCCACGACCGCCACCACGGCAAACACGCCGACGTTCACGAGCAGCGTCGCGACAGTACCTACAAGCGCAACGAGAACCCCGGCGATAGCCGGGCCGACCATGTACAGGACCGAGTAGCCGGTGTTGAGGACAGCGTTCCCCTCCCGCAGCAGACCGGCGGCGGATGTGACCGGAGTCCAAGCCGCGCGCGAGAGCACTCGCGCCGTCAGCGCCAGCGTCCCGTCGACGAGCGCGAGCGCCAGCACTGACGCAAGCGAGAAATGGTGCGCCACCCACGCAAGCACGGCGAACACGACCGCCTCCACCACGTACAGCGCGGCCAGCACGAGCCGCGCGGTTCGCTGGTCGAGCCGCGCAACAAAGAACGGCGAGAGGATCGCCGGCGCGAACTGCGCGCACAGGAAGAACGCGGTCGCCCCAATCGCGCTTCCCGTGCGCCGGTAGACGAGCAGCGCAAGCGCAACGGAGCCGATCGACGAGGCGAGCTCGTTGAGCAGCGACGTCACGACGAGCCGGCGATAAGGAGCCAGTTGGAGGACTCGCCACATCCGGGCCTAGTATCGATGTCCGGACGCCGCGAGGCAACTCTTGCGCCGGGTGGGTGAGTGCACACCCCGCACCAAGCGACGTTCACCGCCCCACGTGGCCCCACGCGGTAGCTTCCATTCCCATGGCTGGTACGGAGAGGGTCGACGTGATCGTGATCGGCGCTGGGATCGCGGGGCTCGTCGTGACGCTGGAGCTACTCGAGCAGCTCGGGGCCGACAAGCGGATCCTGCTGGTGGACCGCTGCCAGCCGCACGAGGTCGGCGGCCTCGCGCGGGAGGCGTTCGGAGGGATGTTCATGGTCGACACCCGTGAGCAGCAGCGCTCGCGGATCAAGGACAGCTACGAGCTCGCGCTCGAGGACTGGCTCCGCGTCGCGGAGTTCGACGCGCACGATCAGTGGCCGCGCCGCTGGGCGGAGGAGTACGTCTCACGCGCCCGTGATGAGGTCGGGGGATGGCTGAAGGGGCACGGAGTGCGCTTCTTCCCGGTCGTCAACTGGGCCGAGCGAGGCGTCTATGGCGACGGGAACTCGGTGCCCCGCTTCCACCTGACGTGGGGGTGCGGAAAGGCGCTCGTCGACCAGGTGTGGGGAGCGATCGAGCGACATCCGAGCCGCTCCCGGCTGGAGGTGCGCTTCGCCACGCGCGTCGCCGAACTGCTGATCGACGACGATACGGTCACCGGCTGCCGGATCGTGCCCGAGGCGAACGGCGGCCCGGCCGCCGAGGCCGACCGCGCGACGACGGTCGAGGCCGACCGGGTGGTGGTCGCGGCCGGCGGGATCGGCGGCAACCTCGAGCTCGTGCGACGCGAGTGGCCGCCGGAGCTCGGTCAGCCGCCCGCGGAGATCCTGATGGGCTCGCACTATTACGCGGACGGCGCGATGCACGAGGAGGTCGCCCGGATCGGCGGCAACGTCACCCACCTCGAACGGATGTGGAATTACGCCGACGCCGTGCGCCACCCGAGGCCGCGGCGGCCGCTACACGGGCTGAAGCTGATCCCGCCTCGCTCCGGACTGGTGCTCGATCCGACCGGTCGCCGCTACGGACCGATTCCGCTGATTCCGACGTTCGACGCCTACTACGCGCTGGAGCGGATGCTCGAGGACCCCCGTGGCTACTACTGGATGATCTGCAACTGGAAGATCGCGCGGCGGGAGCTCGATGTGTCGGGTTCCGAGCACAACCCGCAGATCCGGGAGAAGCACCTGGTCCGC
>DATKFF010000522.1:0-6246 GCA_035511595.1 Solirubrobacteraceae bacterium
GGTCAAGGTGCAACAGCTGACCGAGGCGCAGGAACCGCGGGGCTGGGAGCATGATCGCGTCGCAGCCGAACTCCTCGGCGCCGGCCGCGAGCGCCTTGGTCTGAGAACCGAACAGCACCGTGAGTTCGACTGGGATGTCGAGCAGCTGGTCGGCGCGCTCGAGATCCGCGCGCGCACGGTCGAGTAGGACGTCGTTCCAAACGCCCGTGAGCATCGGAAAACGCGTGATGCGGCGGATCGGCCGCTCGAGCGCGACAACGGTGACTATCGTCAGGCGTGCGCCGTCCCGCGTCGCCAACTTGCTCGCAGCGAGCAACGCCGCGTCCCCCTCCGAGGTGCCGTCGTACGCGACCAGGATGTGTTGATAGGCCACCTCCACCAGCGAGCCTACGCCCACCTGAGCGCGTGCGCGAGGCCGGCTGCCGGAAAGCGCCCGTGGTCCGGCGACGCCGGGCCCGAGCGCCGAGCGCGATCGCGCCCGGCGATCAACCAGGCGGCGCGTCCGCGAGCTTGGAAAGCCACTGCTGCATCAGCGCGCGCTCTGCTCCGGTGAGGGCGGGCGGCCGATCGCCGAGCTTGCTCTGCAACGTTGCGGCGGTGCTCGCGAGGGTTGGCTCAGACGAATTGGTTCGCTTGTGGCGATTCGACGCCGGGGTATTCGATCCGCTCACGACCACGGCCGCTATCACCGCGTCTCGCAGTGTCTCGGCGAACGCGCCGTCACCGAACAGTTCCGGTTGCGAGACCATCGACAGCGCAGCCCCGGTGACGGCGGCCATGACGACGCGAGTGGCGGTATCCACCGACATGCGGAGCTGGCCCCGCGAGGCCCCGCGCTCGAGAACCGATCGAAGCAGCTCGTGCCCCTCCACGCCGACTCTGCTCTCCCGCGCGACGGCCGGCGACCAGAGCAGCCGGTACATGCCGGGGTTCTCACGCGCGAACTGGATGTGGTTGTCCCATCCAGCACGCAGGTCGTCGGCTACATCGTCGTGAACGGCCGCCGCCGCCTCGCGCTTTGCCTCGAGGAAGCAGGCCACAGTGAAGTCGACAACCGCCGCGAGCAGCCCCTCTTTGTCGCCGAAGTAGTGGTAGATCGAGGGGGCGGAAACCCCGGCCGCCTCGCAGACCGCGCGAGTGGAGATGTCGGCGTCGGGCGAGTCGGCGATCAGCTCGGCCGCGGCCTCGAGGATTCGGGTCTTGACAGCGCTCATCGCCGCCACAATAGCACTCCAGGATAGCGGCGATACAGAACTTGCTTGACAGACGCTAGCCAAGCTTGCTACAACATCGCTAGCCACTTTTGGCTAGCACCGATGTAGCCGCTGAACCGGATCGAACAGTTAGGGAGGCAGTAATGATCGTCATCACCACCCCGACAGGCCAGATCGGAAGCCAGGTTCTCGAGAACCTGCTCGATACCGGCGAGGCGCTTCGCGTCATCGTGCGAGACGCCTCCGACCTCTCGCTGGAGGCGCGCGACCACGTGGAGGTCGTCGAGGGCTCGCACGGCGATGCCACCGTCGTGGAGCAGGCATTCGCCGGGGCCGACGCCGTGTTCTGGCTGGCGCCGCCGGATCCGCAGGCGCGCTCTGTAGAAGCCGCGTTCGTCGGCTTCACCCGCCCCGCCGCCCACGCGTTCAAGAGGCAGGGCGTCAAGCGGGTCGTTGGTGTCTCAGCGCTCGGCCGAGGCACACCGTGGGCTGCCCACGCCGGCTACGTCACCGGCTCGCTGGCGATGGACGACCTGATCGCAAGTACCGGCGTCGCGTACCGGGCGCTCACCAATCCATCCTTCATGGACAACGTCGCCCGCCAGACCGATGCGATCAAGAACCAAGGCGTGTTCTTCTCGCCAATCTCCGCCGAGCGCAAGCTGCCGGCCGTCGCCACTCGCGACATCGCTGCCGCCGCGTCGCGTCTGCTGCTCGATCAGAGCTGGAACGGCGCCGACGAAGTTCCGCTGCTCGGCCCCGAGGATCTCTCCTTCAACGACATGGCGGAGATCATCTCCGAGGTTCTAAGCACCGAAGTTCGCTTCCAGCAGATTCCGTTTGAGGCCTACAAGGCCAGGTTCGTCGAGCTCGGGGTGACCGAGGCGATGGCCCAAGGCATGACCGACATGGCCGCAGCCAAGAACGAGGGCCTCGACAACGCCGTCACGCGCACCCCGCAGAACTCGACCCCGACGAGCTTCCGCCAGTGGTCCGAGCAGACGCTCAAGCCCGCCATCCTCGGCGTCACGTCGGCGACGCGCTGACAACCCAAAGGAGAACGAGATGTCCGACGTGACAAGCCACAGACCTCACGACGGGCGGGTCGCGCTGGTGACCGGGGCCGCCAGCGGCATCGGACAAGCCGTTGCCGTTGGTCTGGGCGAGCGGGGAGCGACGGTCGTCGTCGCAGACATCGGCGATCTGACTGCGACGACGGAACTCTTCGCGCAAACGGGCAACACCCCGATCGCGGCGACGCTCGACATCAGCGATCCATCAAGCATCGAAGCAATACGCGCGCAAGTGGCAAGCGACCACGGACACCTCGACATACTCGTGAATAACGCGGGCATCTTCGAGAACGCGACCTGGGACGAGCTCGACCTGGAGCTCTGGCAACGTGTGATGAGCGTCGACCTCAACGGGCCGATGCTCATGTGCAAAGCGTTCCTTCCGCTCATGCAAGGACGCGGATGGGGACGCGTCATCAACGTCTCCTCAGCAACGGTGGCGATCGCCAGCCCCGTCTCGATCGCCTACCGCACAAGCAAAATGGCGGTGGTCGGATTCACCCGCGCGCTCTCGGCGACGGTCGGTGATGACGGCATCACCGTGAACGCCGTGCTTCCCTCGCTCACCCGTACCCCAATGACCGAGGGCCTCCCGGAGCCGGTCGTCACCAGCAGCCTCGGCCGCCAGGTCATTCACCGGATGGCCGAGCCGGAAGACATCGCCGGAGGCGTTCTCATGCTCGCTGGAGACGAGGCCGGGTGGGTCACAGGTCAGGCGATCATGGCCAACGGCGGCAACGCGTTCAGTCTGTGAGCACCGCGCCCGGGCGGCGCGTCGAGACCGGCGGCCCGCTCGGGCATAGCGGTCGCGAGGGTTCGCAGCTATGGCTGATACCGAGCCACGAGACGTGAAACCACGAGCTGGTGCTCGCCGCCGCTCGTAGCCCGATGCGGAAGGCTGGCACTCATCCGCGGCCTGTTGGTTTGCGCGGAGGAACCAGAAGTCGAACGGCCGAGGAGGTAGACCTGGCTCGGCGACCAACCGGCGTGAGCCGTAGTCCGCTGCAAGAGCGCGGACCGATCCTGAGCGCTGGCGACGCGTCCCACCCGGGCGTATAGTCCATTCATGGGGCCGGCACGAATGCCGCGGGCGCTCCGTCGGGCGCGATTGTTGGTGGTTCTCACCGGGCTGGTGCTGGCGTTGGCATCCGTGCCGGGGCGCGCCGCCCTGCCCTACGGCGTGCTCGACCACTACGAGATCTGCTCCCCTCCCCTCGCGGCGAACGATTACCACAACTACGTCGGGATCCACAGCATTGCGGTCGATCCAGCGGGTTACATCTACGTAGCCGGCGAGGACGACATCATCCGCGTGCTCTCGCCTGGCGGCCAGCTCCTTGGGACGCTCGACACCGGGCCCAAGCGCGACTGGGTTTACCCGATAGTGGCCAACGGGCCGGCAGGCGTCGTTTATATCGGGGACCAAGGCGGCCCATCTGATCCGGCACAGCTGGCCAAATACACGCTGTCCGGGGGCAATCTCGTGCTCGCGCACAACTACGACACAACGAATGGCGCGTACCGCACGACCACCGGGATTATCGAGGTCGACGGACTGGCGGCAACTCAAAATCGGGGGCTGTTCATCCTGGACGCGACCCAGGGAATCGTGAACCTGAATGAACAGGACGGCAGTTTCAAGAGCCTCACCTCGCCGGGCGGCCAGGGCCGGCTGGTTGCAATGACCGCGATCCCGAATGCAATCGTCACCGCAGGCACTAACGACGACGGGACGCCTGACTGGACCGCGTATTACGCCGGCGACCCGCTCCAATACGTCGCCCAGGTAAACGTCGGGCCGTTCGTGCAAGGCGTGGCCGATGGTTATGACGGCTCCGTTTGGGTGCTGGACCAGAACGGTCTCGAGCACTACAAGGTTGGCCAGCTGCTGGGCACGCTGCCGGTCTACGGCTACGCACTCGACACGACGAGTGACGGATCGATCTGGGTTGCCCGGCAGGACGGCATCCTGCACATCGGGCCTGGCGGCTCCGTGATCCCGCCTGATCAATACGGCCACACGCCGTGCGGAGGCCCCAAGATCAGCGACTCGCTACCACACCAGAGCATCCGCGCCTCGCACCAGCTCGAGGTCCACGCCCAGTGCGCAGAGGCCTGCTCGCTCATTTCGGCGGCGACTATGACCGTGCAGGGGTCACGCACCACGTACCACCTGATCGCTCCCCCGGCCACCTACAGCGCGAAGGGCGCTTTCGACCTGCGGATGCGCTTCAAGCCATCCGCCTACAACGCCCTCGTCAACGCTCTCAACCACCACCGCACGGGCACGGTGCAGCTGAGCATGGGCTCGATCGACGCTGGCGACGTGCGCGCGTACCTCCAGCTGCGCATCACCATCACGAGACCGTCACGGTAGCTTCCGGACTCCTCGCGCGAGGAAAGCCGAACGTAGAGACTGTCGCGTTAGGCCGAATCGAGAAGCCGTTCTCGCATCGGGAAGATTGGTCGGTAGATCGAGGAGGGCTGTGTTACATGGGGCGCGGCGCCGGGGGTCCGAGCGTCGAGCTGCTCGAGCTCGTAGATGTCGGCAGCGATCTCTGTCGCCTTGGCGATCTTGACGTTGTCGAACTTCGCGCCGGGAGTCGATTCTGGCGTCGGTTGATACCCGGGAACGGTGTAGCCCATCCCGCCATTCTCGTGCCGAGGTCCGTGCGTGTGGGCCGTCCGTCCTTCCGCTTTGACCGACAAACGGCAGCCTGCCGGTGTTGACCGAGCGCGGCTCGACCGCCACTGCCCGCTGGAATATCGTCCGCGTCGTGGGAGAGCCCGTTCGTGATGATCACCGTCCACCCGCTCCCCCGAACTCGTTCGGCAGGCGGATTCTCGGCATTCCGCGTGAGGCGCAAGATTTGGACAACGCGACTCCCGCTAAACGGCTAGAACGCGCACGTGACTGGCTATCGAGTGAGTCACCCAAAAATCGGCGATGGGCGTTGATGCTTCTTGCTGCTGACGCGGCAGAGGAAGCGCGCAAGCCTCTACTCAATGCGTTGAGCGATCCGGACCAGGGAGTGCGGACCGCCGCGCTCGTTTCGCTGATGGGGCCACAGGACGAGCTAAGTGAAATAGGCGACTCGATCGTTGCTGCCCTTGGCGGTGAAGCGAAAGCGGCGGAGTGGTTCGTCCAGCTCCCCGCCGCGCCAGGCCAGATCGGAACCTTCGGCCTAATGGATCGCCTGCTGCCGCACCTAGACGAGCTCGCGCAGCACGCACCACGTCGTCGGGATCGTCGCATGGCAGCGAAGTTCGCCGAGGTGCTCAGGAGTCATCCGGACGGCTGGCCCCTCACGAGGTAGCGACTTGCTAGCTATCGCTGTCATCGGCTGGCGCTGACCGGGTTCAAAGCGACGCTCTTCGCTGCCGCTTGTAGACCAAGGCGGAAGCGGGACCGCGCCCCGCCTTGCCGTGCTCAGAACTTCCAGAACGGCTTGCTGACCAGCTCCGGGTCCTGCGGATGGTTCTTCAGGTACTGCACTCGCAGTCGCACAAGGCCCACGAGGCAGATCACCAAGATCAGGACGCCAGCGATCGCGGCCACGGTGGTGGAGATCGCGAAGAGAACCAGCCCTACCACCACAACCAGGGGAACCAACCACGGAAGCAGCCACCGGGGCATGCGTCCATCGTACTCTGGAACGGGCGCGCAATTGACAATCAGGAGGCCCGCGCCGACCGTTTCGCGCTGCGCGGAAGGCAGGCCTCCGTCGCATAGTTTTGGAAAGATCGATTCGCGACAGCGCTGCTACTTGCCCGAAGCGACTGTGTGCTCAGGGTTCGGCCTGAGGTCCGGCGATCCACTAGCGCCTGGTCCTGGGTAGACGCCAGCACGCTTGCGGCTTACGATCGATCGAGATGAACGCGTCAACCGGCGCACAGGTTCGCAACGTGGTGCTGGTCCACGGCGCATACGCGGACGGCTCATCCTGGTCTGAGGTGAT
>DATKFF010000523.1:0-3043 GCA_035511595.1 Solirubrobacteraceae bacterium
GTCGTACCCGGCGCGCTCGGCAAAACGATGCCTGAAGGTCTCGTCGGCGAGCAGACTGGAGCCGCAATCGGTGTGGTGGATGACCGTGACCTCAAAGTAGGGGCCCTCGGGCGCCTTTGTCTCGACGAGGTAACTGAAATAGGCGACATCCCTGAGCGTCGCGGCCGATACCCGTCCGCCAAGGGCGCGCACGACGATCGCGTCGCCCAGTCGAAGCCCCAGAAACGCGGCGGGATCGACGCGGGGATCGAGGCAGGTGATCACGAACGACCGCTGGCGCGGAATGAAGGAGTGGGGCATGACGTGCCGGCGGTCCTCGGTTGTGGCGAAGGCCTGATTGCGCTTGAGGAGCGCGGCGATATTGGTCGTGTGAGCGTTCATCTCGCGTCGGGCAGTCCGGCGTTCTCGAACACGAGCCGATAGTGGTCGAGCAGCTCGCGCTCGAAGCAGACCTTATTGGCGCTCACGCCAGAGGTGAACGCGAGCCGGAAGTCGGCACTGGTGAGCCACCGCGGCAGCAGCTGGAGCTTGAGCAGTGTCTTCCTCGGGCTCGGCGTGCCGATCCGCGCGTTCCACCGGCGGATCGTCTCGATGTAGTCCAGACGGCCGCTGACACTTGACACCAACCGGAAGTGCGGCTCCGCGCACCTGATCACCTGCTCCTGACCGAACGGCAGCCAGGAGCCCGGGAACTGCCGGCCCAGTAGCGCGATGTACCACTCGTCCGAATCCCTGGGCGGTAGCGCCCTGAGCGCCTCGATGTCGATCCGCTCTGGCGGGATCATGTTGCGGCCGAAAACCATCGTCTGGAGATAGAAGCGGCCGCCGGCGGGGAGCAGGCTCGAGACACGGGCGAAGAGATCGCGGTAGATCTCCTCTTGGCGTCCCGCCTGGTAGTCCTCCGGAGAGCAGAAATGCTCGAACGCACCCAGGCTCGCGACGGCGTCAAAGGCGCCGAAGCGCTCTTTCCCTACGTCTCGAGCATCCTCGAGGTAGACCTCGAGGTCGTGCTGACGGCAGGCCTTCTGTTGTGCGGAGGACAGCGTGACCCCAACCCCAATGCCGCCGCGTGCGCGAACGTAATCAAGCAACGGGCCCCAACCACAGCCGAGGTCCAGCAGCCGCCGTCCGGGTCCGATCCCGACGCTTGCCGCCACATAGTCGTGCTTGCGCCGTTGCGCCTGCTCGAGGCTGAGCGAAAAGTCCCCGTCGAACTTCGCTCCGCTGAAATCAGGCAGCTCACCCAGGCTGAGCCGGATGATTCGGTCGGTCAGCGAGTAGGTGAAGTCGACGTCGTTGCGATTCGCCACCTCGCTTCCAACATACGGGATCGACAATCCCGGCCCCGGTGCGCCGCGTGCTGCCCCGTAAAAAAGACCGGGGCAGCGCGCGTTCGGCTACGCGTGCGCGGGCGCCCCGGCGGGCATGGTCACCTGCACGACGAGATCCTCGGTCCGTGGAGGTCCCTGGAGTGGCGCATCCCTGAGTGCCGGCTCGATCCGAGACTCGGCGAATCGATCGCGAGCCTCCTTCGAGCTCCAGCCGTCGACCACGCACCAGCCGTCGTCGAGCGGGCCGTTGACGTGGAATGTGATCTCCTCCGGCATGCCCTCGGCCACGACCTCGTCGTCTGCCGCGGCGAATGCCGCTCGATCGAGCCCCGGAAGGATCACGCACTGAACCAGCACGGGCCGCTCGCCGCTGCCGCCCTTGTCCTCGTCGACCTCGATCACCCGCACCCGCGGCGGCGCCAGGCCGACGGCGCGCGTGTGCGGCACGATTTGCTCCTCTCGGAAGCGCTCGAAGCTCTCGAGGTCCTCCCAGACGTCGATCACCCGCCAGCCTCCGTCGTAGCTGCCGGCCGCGTGAACCAGCCCGCCGGGCGCCATTCGCCCGCCGAGCTGCATGCGGTCGACGACCGCGTCGTACTCCTGTTTGGTGCCCCCGGGAAAGTCGAGGACGAGCGCTACGGTCATACCGTTCTCCGATCCCAGCCCCCGCTCCCCGAGCGATCGTTCGGTCGATCGTCCCGCGGGTGCCCCGCAAAGTCAAGGCCTGCGGCCCGGCAGACCTCTACGCAGCGCGGAAGAGCCGGAAGTCGCCGCTGACGGTGTTGCCGCGGACCACGAGCGTGGGCCCGGCGTCGCCGCCCGGCGCGCCCGTAAGCGGGAGCTCGGAGCTCAGTTGGCCGGAGGCCGATCCTGCGTCGACGTCGACGTTCGTGCCCGGCGCGACGCCGAGCTCGATGTCGCCGGACACGCTCTTCACGGTCGCTCTCCCTTCACGCACGGAATCGACGCGCACGTCGCCTGAGACCGACTTCGCCGATACAGAGCCATCCACCGCTTGGGCGGCGATGCTGCCTGAGACAGTCTGCGCGTCGAGGTCGCCGCCGACGTGGGGCAGTCGCACACTTCCGCTGACGGTCTTGGCGCGTGCGTCACCCGTGACCTCTCCGGTGACCCGGATGTCGCCGGAGGCCGAACGCGCGTCGACCCCGGCAAAGCTGCCATCGAGCGTCGCCTCGCCTGCGGCGATCGTGATCTCGATCTGACTGTCGTGCGGGACCCCGGCGCGAACCTGAAGCGAGTCGTCGAACCGGCCGAAGAAGCTGGTGAAGGTCTTCCGCTGCGGCGCGACGATCAGACGGTCGCCGACGAGTTCGACCTTGATGTTGTCGAGGAGCTTCGGGGAGCCCTCGACGGTCACCGTCGACTCGTCGCCGTCGACGGTCACGACATCGAGGTCCGCGGCGGGCACCTTGATCTCAAGCCGGACGGGACGCGGGGTGGCAAAGCGCTGCTCGGGCATCGTAGTACTCCTTTCAGCTCCGGCCGTAGCCGGTCAGGCGGCGGCCGCCGCCGGTCGATTGCCGCGGCTCGAGCGCACGGGTCAGCGCTTGCACGAGCCACGTGTTGACTGACACGCCGCCGCTGGCAGCGGCGGACTCGAGGCGTAACTTCAGGCTGTCGGGGAGGCGCAGGGTGATGCGGGCGGCGAAGGCTTCGTCCGGCGTCTCGGCAGGCGTCGGGTGCGCGTCCTC
>DATKFF010000524.1:0-3703 GCA_035511595.1 Solirubrobacteraceae bacterium
GACCTTCGGCGAGATCTTCGCGCCGCCGAGCGCGATGTAGAAGTCGTCGGCCTTGCGGAAGCCCATCTCCCGGATCACGTCGGCCAGCAGCGAGGAGCCGACGATCTTCTGCGCCGGAAGACCCTGGCGCTTGAGGTGATCCTGGAGCAGCTCGCGGCCCGTGTGCTCGGTGTCCTTGCGTGACTCGGCCTTGAACCACGCCTTGATCTTGTTGCGCGCCCGGGTCGTCTTGACCAGCGCCAGCCAGTCACGCGAGGGACCGCGGTCACGCTTCGAGGTGAGCACCTCGACGATGTCTCCCGAGCGCAGCTGGTAGGACAGCGGCACGATCTTGCCGTTGACCTTCGCGCCCACGCAGCGGTGACCGACGTCGGTGTGGATCTCGTAGGCGAAGTCCAGCGGCGTCGCGCCCGCGGCCAGCGACTTGACCTCGCCCTTGGGCGTGAACACGAACACCTCGTCCTCGAACAGGTCGACCTTCAGCGTCTCCATGAACTCGCGGGGGTCGGCCTCGTCCTGTTGCCAGTCGAGCAGCGAGCGCAGCCACTTCAGCTTGCCCTCCGGGTCTTGAGCAGACGGCGCCCGCGTCTCCTTGTACATCCAGTGCGCCGCGACTCCGAACTCCGCGAGGTCGTGCATCTCGCCGGTGCGGATCTGGATCTCGAGCGGCCGCCCCTCGGGCCCGATCACCGTCGTGTGCAGCGACTGGTACATGTTCGCCTTGGGCATCGCGATGAAGTCCTTGAAGCGACCGGGCAGCGGCTTCCACAACGAGTGGATCACGCCGACTGCGCCGTAGCAGTCCTTGACCGAGCCGACGATCACGCGCATCGCCGTGAGGTCGTAGATCTCGTTGAACTCCCGCCCCTTCTTGGTCATCTTCGAGTAGATCGAATAGAAGTGCTTGGCGCGCCCTGAGATGTCGGCCTCGATCCCCAGCTCCGCCAGCTCCTTTGAGAGGTACGAGCCGGCCTGGTTGACATAGCGCTCGCGCTCGGCGCGCTGCTGGGCGACAAGGCCCTTGATCTCGTTGTACTTGCGCGGGTGCAGGGCCTGGAACGAAAGGTCCTCGAGCTCCCACTTGATCGCGTGGATACCTAGCCGGTGGGCGATCGGCGCGTAGATGTCGAGCGTCTCACGGGCCTTCTCGATCTGCTTCTGCTTGGTTAGCGCGGCGATCGTGCGCATGTTGTGCAGCCGGTCCGCGAGCTTGATCAGGATGACGCGGATGTCCGTCGCCATCGCGACCATCATCTTGCGGTAGTTCTCGGCCTGCGCCTCGTCGCGCGACTGGAACGTCAGCCCCGTCAGCTTGGTGACGCCGTCGACGAGGCTCGCGATCTCCTCGCCGAACGACTCCTGGACCTCCTCCAGCGACGCGGAGGTGTCCTCGACCGTGTCATGCAGCAGCGCCGCGCAGAGGGTGTCGGTGTCGAGCCGCATCCCGGCGCAGATCTTTGCCACCCCGACCGGGTGGATGATGAAGTCCTCGCCGGACTTGCGGCGCTGGTCGGCGTGGTGGACGCACGCGTAGACGAACGCCTCCTCGACGCGGTCCCGATCGATTGCGACCGCCGCCTGGTTTGCGTGCTCCTCGACGATCGCGAACAGGTCGCCGAGCAGCCGCCGCTCGATCGCGGTCAGCTCGGCGCGCTCGATCGTGGCCTGCGCGACCGGCTGCTCGACGCGGTCGACCTGGACCCGCGACGGGGGGATCAGCGTCCCGCGGGCGCCGTCCTGACCATCGGGCGTCCGGCGGCTCCCAGGCTCGGTGCCGGCCGCTTCACCCGCAGCGCCACCGCTCACCGGGGCACGATCGCCGTCTGTGGCCGTGCCGGGGCCGCGGTTGCGCCGCTTGGTCGAAGATTTGCCTGGTTGCTGAGGAATCGCCGTCCGTCCTCGTGTCGCTTTGAATAGGCCCGGTACGAGGGCGAGCAGTCAAGCGCGGTGGGCGCGACGCCCGCGATCGCCAGGGCCGGCAGCTCCGGGTCGAGGCTGACGAGCTCCAGCTCCGCTAGCACTTTGATCAACCTGCCCGCCAGCCGCGCCGGGCGACCATGCGGACCTTCGCCGCGAAGTAGGTGCTCGAGCTCCTCGCCGGCCACCCTCTGCCGAAGCCGCAGGGCCCGGTAGAGAGCGACAAGCGAAGCACGGAGACCGTACTCCAGCTCATGCATCTGCTCTACAAAGCGTAGCTCAGCCTCGCCCCACCCAAGGTGGGTATACCCCGCGCCGAGTTCCACCAGCGCGGCGTGGGAGGCGGATGACGGCGGGTCGAGCGCGACCACGTGCGCGAACCGGGCAAGCGTCGTCGGCTCGCGGTAGAGGGCGTGATAGGAGACCAGGCTGAAGCCACCCAATCGCGAAGCAAGCCCGGGCAGCCGCCGGCCGACGTCGGCGCACACCGCCAGCACCGGGCCGCCCGCGGCAAGCGCGTCGGCGAGCACGGCCAGCGGGCTCTCGCCGCGGCGATCCAGCCTCTGTCGCTCGGCGCGCCCACCCGCGGGCGGCTCATCCGGCGAGAACGCCAGCTCTGCGAGCATCGCGCCGAGGTAGTCATCTGACTCTCCGAGCACCTCGATCGGGTCGGGGGCGCACGGCCAGGCGGAGCGGAGCACCAGCCGGGGCTCGACCGCGCCGTTCCAGAAGTTGCGCTCGAGGCGGAAGGTCGCGTCGACCGGCTCGCCTGGCGCGCCCGGGACCGTGCCGTCGCAGCCAAACGCGACGGCGGGCGTGCGCGTCCCGCCGGCCGAGACCATGAAGCGCGCGTGGCGACCCTCTCCCATCGGGCGCACGTCTCGCAGCCGCGCGCCGGGAACGAGCAGCCGGCTGCGGGGGTTGCCGAGTCCGCTCGGCTCGAGCCGCTCGAGCTCCTCTGCCAGCGCCAGCCCCAGCTCGGAGCCCGACACGATCGCATCGATCGGCTCGACCGGGACGAGCAGGTCGTCGGTCAGCGCCTCGCGCGCGTGCTGCTCGATCGCCTCGGCGAAGGCCTCGAGGCGATCGGGACGGATCGTGAGGCCCGCGGCGGCGCGGTGGCCGCCGTAGCGTTCGAGGTGAGCGGCGGCGGCGTCGAGCGCCGCGAGCAGGTCGAACCCCGGGATGCTCCGCGCCGACCCCTTGCCGACCCCGTCGGCGAGTCCGATCACGACCGCCGGGCGGTGGAAGCGCTCCACGATCCTCGAGGCGACGATTCCGACGACGCCGGGATGCCAATCCTCGCCCGCCAGCACGTACGCGCTGCGCTCGCCGAGCTTGGACGCCTGGGCCTCTGCCTCCCAGCAGATCCGCTGCTCGACGGCGCGGCGCTCCGCGTTCAGCTGGTCGAGCTCGGTCGCGATCTCGGCCGCGCGGGCGGGATCGTCGGTCAGCAGCAGCTCGAGCCCCGCGTCGGCGCGCCGCAGCCTGCCCGCGGCGTTGATCCTCGGCGCGAGCCGGAATCCGAGTGCGTGGGCGTCGAGCGCGCTCGGGTCGACGCTCGCGACCGCCATCAGCGCCCGCAGGCCGGGTCGCGCCGTGCTCGCCATCGCGACCAGTCCCTGGCGCACCAGCCGGCGATTCTCGCCGCGCAGCGGCATCAGGTCCGCGACGGTCGCCAGCGCCACGAGCTCGAGGTCGTCCTCTATGCCGGGGGCGCCGAGCGCTTGTGCGAGCTTGTACGCGACCGCGGTGCCGCAGAGCTCCGGGCACGGGTACCCGCACA
>DATKFF010000525.1:0-3378 GCA_035511595.1 Solirubrobacteraceae bacterium
GCGCCTGGCGGCGGCCGCGGCCTCGGGCGCGCTTCCAAGCGCCCCGTCGCCGGCCACATGAACCCGGCACGTCGAGCCGAAGCAGGCGAACTCCTCGCTCGCCTCACGGGTTGCGCTGATCGTGCTCACGCTCCCAGTCTCGCCGCTGGACGTAAGCCGGTCGTGTGATTCTGGACGGAGACGGCGACGGTGCTCAGGCGTCGGCCAGCCGGCGCAGGAGCGGGAGCGCCTCCTCGAGGACGTGCTGCTCATGGGGCGAGAACTGCTCGGCGATCGCCCCCGCGAGCCAACCTTCGCGCTGGCGGCGGTCCGCGTGCAGCACCGCCAGGCCCTCGACGGTGAGCTCCACCAGCACGCGACGGCCGTCGCTCGGGTCGGGGCTGCGCGTGACCAGCCCGGCCTCCTCGAGGTCGGCGATGGTCTGCGCCATCGACTGCGGCCTGACCCGCTCGCTGCTCGCCAGCGCGCTGACGCTCCGGGGCCCCTCGCGATCCAGGCGGCCGAGCACCGCCCCATGCGTGAGCGAGAATCGATGCTCCGCGCGTAGGCGCCGGATCAGCTGGCCGAGCACGACACGCAGCTCGCTGGCGAGCAGCGCCGTGTCAGGTGGGGTCTTGGTCTTGGCCATAATGGGCAGGCAAACTGAACAGGTTGCCTGTATAATAACGGTGTGTGAGCGGGAATCGCACAGCGGGCGGCGACGGCTACAAGTGGGTCGCTCTTTCGAACACGACGCTCGCGATCCTGCTCGCGACGCTCGACGCGTCGATCACGATCATCGCGCTGCCGGCGATCTTCCGGGGGATCCATCTCGACCCCCTGGTTCCGGCCAACAGCCTGTACCTGTTGTGGATGATCCTCGGCTATCTGGTCGTCGGGAGCGTCCTGATCGTCAGCCTCGGCCGGCTCGGCGACATGTTCGGCCGGGTGCGGATCTACAACCTCGGATTCGTCATCTACACGGTCGCCTCGCTGATCCTGACGGTCGACTGGCTCACCGGCCGCGCCGGCGCCACCTACCTGATCGTCTTCCGCCTGCTGCAGGGCGTCGGCGGCGCCTGCCTGATGGCCAACTCGGCGGCGATCCTGACCGACGCGTTCCCGGTCAATCAGCGCGGGATGGCGCTCGGGATCAACAACATCGTCGGCGTCAGCGGGATGTTCGTCGGGCTCGTGCTCGGCGGGCTGCTGGCGCCGATCAACTGGCGACTGGTGTTCCTGATCTCGGTTCCCGTCGGCCTGTTCGGAACGGTCTGGGCCTACCTCAAGCTCGAGGAGCGCTCCGAGCCCAGGCGCCGCCCGATCGACTGGTGGGGAAACCTGACGTTCGCCGTGGGCCTGGTGCTGCTGATGGTGGCGGTCACGTACGGGATCCGGCCGTACGGCGCCCACAGCACCGGCTGGACGAGCCCCCGGGTCCTGGCGCTGCTGGGCGGCGGAATCGGCTCGCTGGCGCTGTTCGGCGCAATCGAGCGGCGGGTACCCGATCCGATGTTCCGCCTGCCGCTATTCCGGATCCGCGCGTTCACGCTCGGGACGCTGTCCACGTTCCTCTCGGCGGTCGCGCGCGGCGGACTGATGTTCATACTGATCATCTGGCTGCAGGGCATCTGGCTGCCGCTGCACGGCTTCAACTTCTCCGACACGCCTCTGTATGCGGGGATCTACATACTCCCGCTGACGGTCGGGATGCTGATCGCGGGGCCGATCTCGGGCCTTCTGTCGGACCGCTTCGGCGCCAGACCGTTCGCCACCGGAGGGATGCTCGGGGCGGCGCTCAGCTTCGTGCTCCTGCTGCTGCTCCCGATCGACTTCTCGTATCCGGTGTTCGCGGCGGTGCTCGCGTTCAACGGGATCTCGATGGGGATGTTCGCCTCCCCGAACCGCGCGGCGGTGATGAACAGCCTCCCGCGCGGCGACCGCGGCGCCGGCGGTGGCATGAACCAGACGTTCCAGAACTCGGCGCAGGTGGTGTCGATCGGGATCTTCTTCAGCCTGATGGTCGCCGGCCTCGCCACGACGCTGCCGCACGCGCTCACAACCGGGTTGACGGCGCACGGCGTGCCCGCGGCCGCGGCCAACCGGGTCGCCCACCTGCCGCCGATCTCGATCCTGTTCGCCGCGTTCCTGGGCTACAACCCGATCCAGCACCTGCTCGGCGGGCAAACCATGGCGTCGCTCAGCGCGCACACCCAGGCTGTCGTCGCCGGCCGCGGGTTCTTCCCCCACCTGATCTCCGCGCCGTTCCAATCCGGCCTGCGTGAGGCGTTCGCGTTCGCGGTCGTCGCCTGCCTGATCGCCGCCGGCGCGTCGGCGCTACGGGGCGGGCGCTACCACCACGAGGACGAGCCCGCGATCGCCGACGACCGCGCGGACCGCGCGGTACCTGAGCGCAGCCTCACGCACGCTCGCGTCTGACAGGGCGCGCCGGGGCGCGCCGCCGTTTGGCTCGATCATCCCCCGCCGGGCGACTCCGCCGCAGCGGCCGGGCCGGGCGGGTCGGCCGGAGCGACGGCTCCACCCGTACCGCTGGCCTCCGCCCCGCTGCGGCCGAGGTCCGAAGTGTCGGCCGGCTCGCTGGCCCGGCCGAGAAACCTGACGTACCAGACCACGAGCGCGATCAGCAGGATGACCGGTAGCAGCAGCGAGAGGAGCGACCCCGCGAGGAAACTGGCGATGGGGATGACTGGCACGTTGCTCTCTTTCTCAGGTGGTGAACGCCGTCGACGCTGGGCGCGCCGAGCGATCCGGCTCCAGCCATCTGTAGAAGCCAATTATGAATGTGATCGTGTACGCGAGCGACCCCGGGACCCACATCACGCCGGCCGCGATCTGCTGGTCGGTCAACGCGCTGATCCCGCCGGGGCGTGACACGAGCGCCGCGTAGTAGCCGTAGATCGGGTGCGGCACGATGACCAGCGTGATCGCCAGCGCCCAGCCCACGACCATCGCGCCGGCCGCGTACGCGATCCGCATCGGCCACACGAGCCGGGGCCGCAGCGGGCCGGGGTCGATCACGCGTGCCCAGAACAGCAGGCCCGTGAAGAAGAACATCGCGTGCTCGACGGCGTGCACCGTGCCAGAGGTGAGGGTCGCGTCGTATGCGGCGGGGATGTGCCAAGCGAGCAGCGTGGCGGTGAACAGGATCCAGGCTGGAAGCGGACGCGCGAGAGCTCGAATAGGCGAGGCCCAGCGTGCGTGGGCAACGGTCCGGGCGACCTGCGTGCGTGGACCGATCGGCAGCGCGCGCCACATCCGCGGCCACGGGCGACCGAGCAGGAACAGCGGCGGCGCGACCGTCAGCAGCAGGATGTGCTGGAGCATGTGGACCCAGAACAGCTTGTCGGCGTAGACGTCGATCGGCGAGTCGAGCGCGAT
>DATKFF010000526.1:0-2270 GCA_035511595.1 Solirubrobacteraceae bacterium
TGGTGCGGGGGATCCTCGAGGGCGGCAAGCGCGTCGCGTGGGGCGCGAAGGCGATCCCCGAGGGCGGCTACTGGGCGATGCCCAAGCCGTCGGCGCCCGGGATGGTGATCTGCGGTGACAGCGCCGGGATGGTCAACGTCCCGATCCTCAAGGGAATCCACTACGCGATCCACTCCGGGATCTACGCCGCCGAGACGATCTTCGCGCAGCTGAAGGCCGGCGGCAGCGACTTCTCGGCCTACGACAAGCGGGTCGAGGACTCGGTGATCGGCAAGGATCTCTACGAGTCGCGCAACATGAAGCAACCGTTCAGCAAGGGTTTCTTCGTCGGCGGCGCGATCACCAACGCGATGGTGGTCACCGGCGGCCGGTTCCCGAACGGGCGCTGGCCGAACCACCGCGACGCCGCGGCGCCGATGACGATCGGCAACAAGAAGGACGGCTATCCGAAGCCGGACGGCAAGTACACCTTCGACAAGCTCTCCTCGGTCTATGTCACCGGGAACGCCACCCGCGACGACGCCCCGAACCACATCCGCGTGCAGAAGCGGGTGCCGAGGGAGATCGCCGAGACGTGGGTGTGGATGTGCCCGGCGGGCGTCTACGAGCTGCCCGAGGACGCGCCGGAAGAGGGGATGGTCGACGTGATCGTCAACTACACCAACTGCGTGCAGTGCGGCGCGATCACGGCCAAGGGCGGCCGGTTGACCCCGCCCGAGGGCGGCGACGGGCCGCTCTACACGATCACCTGACCCGTGGCGCGTCCCGGTCGGCATCGGGGATCCGTCCCCGCGGCGCGGGTCCTGGTCGCGATCGCCATCGCGGCGACCGCCGTGGTCCTCAGCGCCTGCGGCGGGGCACAACACCGTCCGCGGCCGGTCGGCGTCGCGACGGCGACGGCGACGACACCACCGCCACCCCCGCCGAAGCCGCGCGTGGTCCCGACCGACACGCCCTGGCCGCTCTACGGCTACGACCTCGCCCGCTCCCGCTCCTTCCCCCACGGGCAGAAGCTCGACCCGCCGTTCCACATCGGGTGGAGGTTCAATGACGGCGCGCTGCTCGAGTTCCCGCCCGTGATCTACCACAACACGCTGTATTTCGAGGACGAGCACGGCTGGGCCACCGCGCTGCAGACGAGCAACGCTCACGTCCTCTGGCACCGCAAGGTGGGCTCCCTGGCCGCCGCCTCGCCGGCGATCGATGTCAGGCACAAGCTCGTGTTCTTCACGCTGCTCTCGACCACGCCGGGCGCCAGCGTGCCGGGCAACGGGGCGGTGGTGGCGGTGTCGATGAAGACCGGCAAGACGGCGTGGTCGCACTCGTTGTCGGGCGGCAGCGAGTCCTCCCCGGTCGTGCACGGCCTGAGCCTCTTCCTCGGCGACTCAGGTGGCACCGTCTACTCGTTCAGGACCTATGACGGGCACGTCAACTGGACGTTCGGGGCCAGCGGCTCCGTCAAGGGAGGCCCCGCCTTCGCCCACGACACGCTCTACTTCGGCGACTACGGCGGCCACGCATACGCCGTCAACGCGGCCAACGGTCAGGAGCGTTGGTCGGCCGGCGTCGGCGGCACGGTCTACTCGACTCCCGCGGTCGCCTTCGGAAAGGTCTATCTGGGGACCACGGGCGGCGCCGTCGACGCGCTGTGGACCAACTCCGGCGCGCAGGCGTGGAGCGCCGCGACCGGCAACTACGTGTACTCCTCGCCGGCCGTGGCAGACGTGCCGGGTCTCGGGCCGACCGTCTACATCGGCTCCTACGACGGCACCTTCCGCGCCTACGACGCCAACAGCGGCGGCGTCCGCTGGAGCCATTCGGCCGGCGGACGGATCGACGGCTCGGCGACGGTGCTGGGCAAGCTCGTCTACTACTCGTCGCTCGGCACGAACACCACCGAGGGGCTCGACGTGCACACGGGCAACAAGGTGTTCTCGTACCCGGACGGCGAGTTCACCCCGGTGATCACCGACGGGAAGGTCGTGTTCCTGATCGGCTTCTCGACGATCTACCAGATGCTCCCGAAGCACTGACCGCTTCCCGGCCGGCGGGATGCAACTTCCGGCCGCGGCGGTTGTTAGATCGGTATGGGACGAGCGCTCCGAATCTGCCTGATCGGCGCCACCGCGGCCGTCGGAGCGTCGGGTGTCGCCGCGCAGGCGGCCGAAGCTCCTCGCGCCTTGCTCCAGACCCCGATCTGCGCTCAGGCATCCGACGCGCTCGACCGCCTGGTCGCGATCACGGCGGTGATGCGCCCGCTCACCGGGACG
>DATKFF010000527.1:0-7798 GCA_035511595.1 Solirubrobacteraceae bacterium
AACGCGCTCGGGGTCAGCCCGAGCGACCCCGAGGCGGCCAACGGGCTGCTCCAGTTCCCGCGCGGGATGTCGAACGCGCTGCTGGTCAACGCCGCTCACAGCGCGAGCGGACATCCACTCGCGGTGATGGGCCCGCAGGTCGCCTACTTCACACCGGAGATCTTGATGGAGCAGGACATCCACGGGCCCGGGATCGACGCCGATGGCGCGGCCTTCCCGGGCGTGAACCTCTACGTCGAGCTCGGCCACGGGACCGACTACGCGTGGAGCGCCACCACCTCGACCTCAGACAACGTCTCGACGTTCGCCGAGGTCCTCTGCCAGGACGCCTACCACTACCTGTACAAGGGCCGCTGCCTGCCGATGGAGAAGCTCGTCGACGTCGACTCGTGGACCCCGAACGCGTCCGACATGACGCCGGCCGGAACCGAGACGCTGACCGCCTTCCGCACCGTCCACGGGATCGTCTACGCGCGCGGCAAGGTCCACGGCAAGCCGGTCGCGTTCGTCCACGACCGCTCGACCTACTTTCACGAGGCCGACTCGGCGATCGGCTTCTCCGAGCTCAACGACCCGAACTTCGTCACCGGCCCCGCTTCGTTCCAGCAGGCCGCCTCGCGCATCAACTTCCTGTTCAACTGGGGCTACGTCGACGCCAACCACACCTCGTATTACATGTCCGGCTGGATGCCGCAGCTGGCCAAGGAGGTCTCGCCGGACTTCCCGATCCTCGGCACTGGCCAGTACGACTGGAAGGGCTTTGACCCCGCCACCCACGACGCGACCTGGCTGCCGTTCGCGGCCCACCCCCACGTCACCGACCAGTCCTACATGGTCTCGTGGAACAACAAGCAGGCGCCGGGATGGTCGGCCGCCGACAACCAGTGGGGCTACGGCGCCGTCTACCGCAACCAGATGATCGCCGGCCGGATCGCCGCTGACGTGGCGCACGGCCACAAGATCAGGATCGCCCAGGTCGTGCAGGCGATGGACCTGCCCTCGACCGAGGACATCCGCGCGACCGAGCTGCCGCTCCTGTTCCGGGCGCTCGGCAAGCCGAAGAGCGCCGCGCTGCGCGCCGCGATCGCCGAGCTGCGGAGCTGGTACAACGCGGGCGGCTACCGCCGGGGCACCTCCGCGAGCTCGACCACCGACCTCTACACCCCCGCGATCGAGCTGATGGACGCGTGGTGGCCGAAGCTCCTGAGCGCCGAGTTCGGGCCGATGATCGGCTCGTCGTCGATGAGCGCGATCGCGGCGCTGCTGCAGTTCGGCGGCACCGCGCCCGTCTCCGGCGACGGCTTCAACAACGGCTGGTGGAGCTACGTCTCGAAGGACCTGCGCCGGGTCTACGGAATCCGCGAGCGCGCGCCCTACACCGTCGCGTACTGCGGCAACCTCCCCCACCGGCGGTTCTCGACCAAGGCGCTGCGCAGCCGCTGCGCCGCAGCGCTCCGGAGCTCGCTGCTGGCGGCGACGGCGATCACCCCGCAGCAGCTCTACGGCGGCGTCTGCCCGAACGACCCTGAGCCGGCGTGCGCGGACCAGAACACCTGGACCGAGGCATCGGGGATCACCGTCCCGCCGTTCCCGTTCCAGAACCGCCCCACCTTCCAGCAGGTAGTGACGCTCACGCGTAAGCTGCCGCGCTGATGCGCCCGCTTGCGCTCGCCTTCTGTGCCGCGTGCGCGATGGCGGCAGGGTCGGCGTCCGTCGCACAAGCCTCCCCTACCCTCCCGCTCGGGCACGCGGGACGCTGGATCACCGACTCGGCTGGCCGTGTCGTCGTGATTCACGGCACCAACATGGTCTACAAGCTCGCGCCGTACTACCCGCAGGCGGTCGGGTTCGGCGCCGACGACGCGGCGTTCCTCAAGAGCATCGGCTTCGACGCGGTGCGCGTCGGCGTGCTCTGGCAAGCTGTCGAGCCTCGTCCCGGCGTGTACGACGACGCCTACCTGCGGCACATCGCCGCCACGGTCGCGACGCTCGCCCGCTACGGGATCGTGTCGCTGCTGGACTTCCACCAGGACCAGTACAACCAGCTGTTTCAGGGCGAGGGGTTCCCCGACTGGTCGGTCCAGGACGACGGCCTGCCCCCCGAGCCGCAGCTCGGCTTCGGAGCGGACTACATCGGGATGCCGGCGTTGCAGCACGCGTTTGATCACTTCTGGGCCAATTCCCCGGGGCCGGGCGGGGTCGGACTCCAGAACCGCTACGTCGCGGCCTGGGCGCACGTCGCCGCACACTTCGCCGGCAACCCGGACGTGCTCGGCTACGAGGTGATGAACGAGCCGTGGCCGGGCACGGTCTGGCCGAGCTGCGCGCAGACCCAGGGCTGTCCGACCTTCGACACGGGCCCGTTCGCATCGTTCTACCGCCTGGCGATCCGCGCGATCCGCGGCGCGGATCGGCGCGGGCTGATCTGGTACGAGCCACAGGTGCTGTTCAACTACGGCTCGGCCACCAACCTGCCCCCGCTCGCGGACTCGCGGCTGGGGTTCGCGTTTCACGACTACTGCCTGCAGTTCGACTTCACGGGCAGCACGAGCAGCTGTGAGACGTTCGACGACACGGTCTTCGGCAACGCGCTCGCGCGCGTGGCCAAGACCGGCGACGCGCTGCTGGAGACCGAGTTCGGCGCGACCACGAATCCCCAGATCCTTGTCCCGGCGGTGCAGCGCGCCGACCGGGACATGGTCTCGTGGCTGGAGTGGGCGTACTGCGGCTGCAACGACCCGACCACCTCCGGCCCAGGCGCCGAGCAGGCGATCGTGCTCGATCCGAACAAGCCCCCGCGCGGGTCCAACCTCAACCTCCCGACGCTGCGGATCCTGGTCGAGCCGTACCCACAGCTGATCGCGGGAACACCGCGGTCGTGGGGCTATGACAGCGCCTCACGGACGTTCAGCTTCCGGTACACGATCGCGCGGGCAAGCGGGCGCGGGCGCTTCCCGGCCGGCTCGTTGACAGAGGTTGCGACGCCCCGGTTCGTCTACGGCGGCCGCTACGCGGCGCAGGTCACGGGCGGCGCGCCCGTCTCCCGCCGCGGCGCGCCGATGCTCGTGATCGCGTCATGCCGGGGCGCGCGGACGATCGCCGTCACGGTCCGTCCGACGGGACGGAGTCGCGGATCGTGCCGGCCTGCCGTTCCCGCAGCACGGCGCCGAGGATCCCGTTGATGAACGACGGGGCGTCGGCCCCGCAGAACCGCTTGGCGGTCTCGACGGCCTCGTCGATCGCACCCTCGGGCGGGATCGGCTCCTCTCCCGGCACCTCCTGCGGATAGAGCATCTCGGCCAGGGCGACGCGGAGGATCGAGCGCTCGAGCGGCGCGATCCGCTCCAGCGACCACCCGCTCGCGTGGGTCGAGATCAGCTCGTCGAGCTCGGGCTGGCGGTTGCGTACCAGCTGCGCGAGCGAGCGCGTGAAGCCGTGGACGTCCCGCGGGAAGGTGTCGTCGAGCGGCCGCCCCAGCAGGTCGCTCTGATAGAGCGCCCAGACGGCCGCGCGACGCTGCTCGGTCCTACGCATGCGCTTCGTCGCCCGCGCCCGCGTCAGGCACGCGAGACGTACTCGCCCGAGCGGGTGTCGACCCGTACGACGTCGCCGACGTCGACGAACAGCGGCACCATAATCCGGGCGCCGGTTTCGAGCACCGCCGGCTTCGTGCCACCGCCCGAGGCGGTGTCGCCGCGCAGGCCGGGCTCGGTCTCCGAGACCGCCAGGTCGGTGGCGCTGGGGAGCTGGACATCGGCCGGCTGGTCGTCGATGTAGAGCAGCTCGACGTCCGAGGAGTCCTTCATCCACTTGAGGGCGTCACCGAGCGTGCCGACCGGGATCGGGACCTGCTCGTAGGTCTCGGAATCCATGAAATGCGCGTCGGTCCCGTCCTGGTAGAGGTACTGCATGCGCCGGGTCTCGGTCCGAACCGGCCGGAACTTCTCGCCCGCGCGGAAGGTGCGGTCGATCACGGCGCCGTCGGCAGCGCGCCGTAGCTTGGTGCGCACGAACGCCCCTCCCTTCCCGGGCTTGACGTGCTGGAACTCGACGATCTTGTAGATCGTGCCGTCGACGTCGATGTGGGTCCCGTTGCGGAATTGGTTGGTCGTAATCACGACAGGCGAGGGTAGCGGCGCGAATCGCGTCAGTCGGTGACCGTCAGGTCCTTGGTCAGCGACGTCATGCTGTCGCAGCCCTGCTCGGTGACTGCCACGAGGTCCTCGATTCGGACGCCGAAGCTACCCGGGAGGTATACGCCGGGCTCGACCGTCACGGTGTTTGCTACCTCGAGTGTCCCTTCGGCGTTCTGCGTCAGCCGCGGGTCCTCGTGGATCGCGAGTCCTACCCCGTGCCCGAGGCCGTGGCCGAAGTTCTCGCCGTAGCCCGCGGCCTTGATGAGATCGCGGGCCGCCGCGTCAACCGCCCGGCAGCGCGTCCCGGCGCGGACCGCGCGCATCCCCGCTAGCTGCGCCTCGAGCACGAGCTCGTAGACCTGCTTGGCCTCATCGGAGGGCTCGCCCGTGGCCACCGTCCGTGTGCAGTCTGAGCAGTAGCCCTCGAGCTGCGCTCCCCAGTCGATCACGACGATCTCGTTGCGCCCGATCTCGACGTCGCGCGGTTCCGCGTGGGGCAGCGCGCCGTTGGGTCCGGCGGCGATGACCGGCTCGAAGCTCACCCGATCAGCCCCCGACCGGCGCATCGTGAGCTCGAGCGCCAGGGCGGCTTCCCGCTCGGTCCGCCCGACGAGGCCCTCGGACAGCAGCTGCTCGAGCGCGGAGTCGGCGAGCGCGCTCGCGGCTCGCATCCGCTGCAGCTCACCTGCCTCCTTGACCGCGCGGAGCCGCTCGATCAGCCCGGAGGTCGCGACCAGCTCGATCCGATCGGGCAGCCGCTCGACGAGGCGGCTGTGGATGCTGACCGGCAGCTGGCTGGCCTCGAACCCGAGCCTCACCGGTCCGTCCGGCAGCAGCTCCTGAATTCCGGAGATCCAGTCCCGGGGGAGCTCTCGGCGATCGAACGAGCGATCGACCTGCTGCTCGACTTGGGTGAGGTAGCGGAAGTCGGTCGCGAACTTCCGCGTCTCAGGCCCGACGACGGCCAACCCGTTGCTGCCGGTGAAGGCCGTCAGGTAGCGCACGTTGACCAGGTCAGTGACGAGCATCAGGTCAACGCCCGCGTCCGGCAGCAGCTTCACGAGCCGCTCGGCGCGGTCGGTTGTCTGGGTAATGCTCATTGGGACAGCTCCTCTCTCAACCGCTCGAGCGCGTCGCGGTAGCCGTCGGCCCCCTTGCCGGCCACGTGCGCGATGCACAATTCGCGGATCACGGACTCGCGGCGCCACGGCTCGCGGGCGTCGACGTCGGACAGATGCACCTCGACCGCCGGCAGGCCCGTCAGCTCGAGGGCGTCGCGGATCGCGTACGAGTAGTGGGTCCACGCGCCGGGGTTGAGCACGAGCCCGTCAGTGAGGCCCTCCAGGCGATGCAGCCGCTCGACGAAGTCTCCCTCGTGGTTGGTGCGAAAGAACCGGGTCTCCAGTCCGAGCTCGTCGGCGGCGGAGCCGATCCGCTGCTCCAGCTCGTCGAGCGTCAGCGTCCCGTAGTGCTCGGGATCGCGGCGCCCGAGCTGGTCGAGGTTGACCCCGTGCATCACCTCGATCCGGTTGCGGACGGCCATCACGCGCTCAACTCTCGCACGGCCGCGATCAGGGCCCGGTTCTCGACCGTGCAGCCGGGCTTCGGCCTCCCGGGGCCGTCGAGCAGCACGAACGGCACCGGCCGCTCGCCGAGACGCTTCTTGTCACGGGCGGTCGCCATCACGACCGCGTCGGGGTCGGTGCCGTCGAGCGTCGTCGGCAGGCCGCGAGCGGCCAGCAGCGCCGCGACCTCCTCGCGCAGCTCCGCCTGATCGGAGAGCCGCAGCGCGGCCAGCAGCCCGAGCGCGATCGCCTCTCCGTGTCGGTAGCGCGCGTAGCCGGTCACCGCCTCGATCGCGTGCCCGACCGTGTGCCCGAGGTTCAGCACCTGGCGGAGGCCCGCGTCTCGCTCGTCGCGGGCGACGATCCGTAGCTTTGCGTGCGCGCACGCCGTCACGACCTCGGGCGTCGCCGGGTCGGCGCCCGCGCTGATTCGCGCCCAGAGATCGCCGCCGGCGATCAGCGCCGTCTTCAGCACCTCCGCGTAGCCCGCGGCGAGCTCGGCCTCGGGAAGCGTGCGCAGCGAGTCGGTGTCGGCGATCACGGCCGACGGCTGGTGGTAGGCGCCGACGTAGTTCTTGGCGTCGGCGAGGTCGACGCCAGTCTTGCCGCCGTAGGCCGAGTCGACCTGCGCGAGCAGCGTGGTCGGCACCTGGACGTAGCGGACGCCCCGCTGGTAGGTGGCCGCGCAGAACCCGGCGAGGTCTCCGACCACGCCGCCGCCGAGTGCGACGACGACGTCCTCCCGAGTCATCCCGGCCTGCGCGAGCTCGGTCCAGACGATGTCGGCGTGGGCGACGGTCTTCGACTGCTCGCCGGGCATGATCGCCACCCGCCCCGACAGCGGGCTCATCGCGTCTGCATAGAGGCGGCCGACGATCCCGTCGGTCACCAGGAACCGGCGGCCGTCGATCGTCGCCGGCCAGAAGTGGTGGTCGCTGAGCAGCCCCGCTCCGATGTATGCGGGGTAGTCGCCCGAGTCGCTCGCCGCCCACAGCAGCTTGATCTCAGGCGGCACGCCCTCGAACGCGGCCAGCACGGCCGCCATCGCATGCGAGCGCTCCGCCGGGACGGTGACATCAGCCAATGAGGCGTAGAGCGGCTCACGTTCGGCGTACAGACGCTCAAAGCTCGTTTTTTCCCGCGCGAGCGGCCGGCCGCTCCCCTCTACCCGGGCCCACGCCGTCTCGACCGGGACGTCGAGCCAAACCACCACGTGGTCGGCGAGCGCGCGGCGAACGCGCTCGTGCGCGATCGCCCCACCTCCGAGCGACAGGACCTTCAGCCCAGGCGCGTCGAGCAGTTCGAGTGTCACCTGCTCCTCGGCCGCCCGGAACGCACCCTCGCCGTCCTCGGCGAACACCCGCTCGATCGGCTTCCCGAGCCGCTCCTCGATCACGCGGTCGACATCGACCTCGTCGACCCCGAGCTCCGCCGCCAGCCCGCGCGCGGCGGTCGACTTGCCGGCTCCCATGAAGCCGATGCAGACGATCGATTTGTCCTCGTGAGGAGTCATCCTCCCCCTAGGATCGCAATAACTTCTGCCCCGGCGAACCTATGTTGGGATGCCGCGAGCGGTGGGCGAGGAACCGGGGACCGGCAGAGAGCGCGAACGATGGCAATTTGGTTCGGCACGGTCGAACCCGATCGCCAAGGTTCCGGCCGTGTCAGCTCCATTTCTTCCCGTCTTGAGTCGACGGGGAATAACCGCTCAGGCGAGCTCGGCGCCAGGCGGCGCCGCGTTGAGCAGCGCTGGCCGGCGACGGATTCGAGGCGAGAGCTGCTCGCCCAATCCGGGGGCGTAGAGCGCCGCGAGGATCGCAACGATTGCCGGGACGACAAGAGCCATGAAGATCAGCGCCCGGTCGTCCGCCGGAAGCCGGCCCAGGGCGGTGCCCCATTCGGACACGAACCACGAGGCGGCCGACGCAAACAGCGCAAAGACGGGCGCGCGGTCGAAACTGAGTGTCTCCCAGACCACGAGCGCGATCAGGAATGGCAGCGAGTAGTACGAGATGTCCCAGGGGTCAAGCGCGAACCGAAGCAGGAGCACGAGCATCAGGAGCAGCAGCGCCTGCTGCTGTCGTCTTCGAGCGCGAT
>DATKFF010000528.1:0-5655 GCA_035511595.1 Solirubrobacteraceae bacterium
CCGCCTCGCCCGTCGAGCGCACCAGAAAACGCGGCGAGGGCACCCGCCACTCGAAGTCTGGATCGTCGGTGACGCTCGCGCGATAGCGGCCCTGAGGCGTGAGCTCGTCTTCGGACTCGACCGACGGCTCGGGGGCTTGCGCCGGCTCGAGCGGCAACTGGCCGTCGTGCTCCCCCGCCTCCTCGGACTCCTCGGCGCCGATCGGCTCGTCATCGAATTCGATCGGGGGCGCCTCCAGGTGGGTGGCGCGCACGACCAGCTCGGAGGTGTCGGGCTCCGGCGGGAGCAGCGGCTCCTGCGCGTCGAATCCCGCGGGCATTGGGGCGGCGGCACGTCCCGCGTCGGTCGCGGGGCGGCGGGTCACGGTCGCGGCCAGCTCCTCGGTCGAGCGCCTGATCGCCCGGCTCGTCCCGGCGACGCCGGCGCCCGTGGCGCGGATCGTTCCCGCGACGCCCGCGCCGGTCACGAGGATCACTCCGGCGATGAACAGGAACACCGCCAGGATGTGAGCGCCGAGTGTGGAGATCAGGTGCGAGACCACCCACAGCTCGCCCTGGCCGACGATCCCGCCCCGCGCCTCGAACACGCTCGCGTGCCAGTAGCCGGCGCCGTGCGCGGCGCCGGGACCGATGCCGAGCGTGCCGCCCGCGAGCGCGAGCGTCAACGCCGCGACCAGGCACAGAAGCCCGGTCCGCATCGGCCGCACCGGCGGGCGCAGCTCACGCATCAGGAGCAGCGCCCCGGCCGCGACGAGGGCCGCCGGCACCGCGTACCCGAGCGTGCCGAGGATGAACCGGAATGCAGTGACCACGCCGTCGCCGAGCGTTCCGCCGGCCCAGTGCAGATACGCGACGCCGGCGAGGAAGATGCCGACCGCGATCAGCGCCAGCGCGATCACGTCGACGTGGTGCGGCTCGAGCTGGGGCCTGGCGATCCGCAGCGACGGACGGGCGCCCAGCATCGAGCGCTTGGCGCGCTTGGGCGGCGGCTTCTTTCCCTTGCGTGCGGCCATATATCGGAGTGATGGCTTCGACGGCCGTGGGCGGGGTCCTTCCGTCCCTACTATCTCGTTCATCGATGGCTGAATACGAGCGCTCACCCCGTGTGCTGGTGGTCGAGGACGACGAGGCGATCGCGCAGGTCCTCCAGCGGTCCCTGCGGCTCGAGGGATATGACGTCAAGATCGCGGTCGACGGGATCGCGGCGCTGGAGGAAGCGCACGCGTTCCTGCCCGATCTGGTGGTGCTCGATCTGGGGCTGCCGCGGCTCGACGGGATCGAGGTCGCCAGGCGCCTCCGTGAGACCGATGACGTGCCGATCCTCGTGCTGACCGCGCGCGACGCCGTCGAAGCGCGCGTCGAGGGCCTCGACTCCGGCGCCGACGACTACCTCGTCAAGCCGTTCGAGCGCCAGGAGCTGCTCGCGCGGCTGCGGGCGCTTTTGCGGCGCCGGCCGCCCCGCGGCCAGGCGGCGCTGTCGGTCGGCGACCTGCGGCTGAACCCGGACACCCACGAGGTCACGCGGGCGGCCCGGCGAATCGATTTAACTCAGCGAGAGTTTGAATTGCTCGAATACCTGATGCGAAACGAGCGAATCGTGATCTCCCGCCAACGCCTGCTGGATGAGGTGTGGGGTTATGACCCGTTCTCAATGACGAACACGATCGAGGTGTTCGTCTCCAACCTGAGAAGGAAGCTTGAAGCCGGTGGTGAGCCTCGGCTCCTACATACGATCCGCGGCGCAGGGTACGTTCTCCGCGTATAGGTCGGTTCCGATCCGCTGGCGGCTGGCCGGCGGATCCGCGGCACTGACGTTCGTGATCTTGGCGGCGTTCGCGACGGTCGTCGGCCTGCTCACGAGCCGCCAGCTGCGCGACCAGTTCAACGGCCAGGTCGACAACGCCGCCACGCAGCTCGCGACTGCGATCACGCCGCTGAGGTGGATCGACGGCGAGCTGGGCTGCGACAAGAAGGTCAGCCTCCCGGACTACGTCAGCACGCAGCACGCGCAGATCCGCATCTACGACGAGAACGGGATCCTGCTGTGCACCCAGGACAACGTTCGGATCAAGGGCGCCAAGACGATCCCGGCGGTGTCGCCCGTGTTCCCGCCGCCGACGCGCGCAGGCGTGGTCCAGGAGCTCGGCTACCGCGTGAACGTGCCGCACAAGCTGACGGTCACGCCGAAGGTCGAGGGCGGCGTCCGGTTGCTGTACGCCGTCCCGCTGTCCGACCTCGACCATACGCTCGCGCGCGTCCAGGCGTTTCTGCTGCTCGGCGTGCTCGGCGGCACCGCGCTCGCGCTGCTGGCCGGGCTCGCCACGGCGCAGCGGGCGATCCGGCCGATCGTCGAGCTGACCGACGCCGCGCGCGAGATCGAGCGCACCCGTGACCCCAGCCGCCACGTCCCTCTCCCCCAGGCCGAGGACGAGGTGGCTGAGCTCGCGCGCACGCTCGAGGGAATGCTCCAGAGCCTCGACGCGGCCCGCAACAGCACCGAGGAGGTGCTCGACCGCCAGCGAGAGTTCGTGGCAGACGCCTCGCATGAGCTGCGCACCCCGCTGACGAGCGTGCTGGCGAGCCTCGAGCTGCTGGCCGAGGAGCTCGACGGCGAGCAGGCGGACATCTCGCAGGCGGCGCTTCGATCGGCGCGACGGATGCGGCGGCTGGTCGGCGACCTGCTGCTGCTGGCGCGCGCCGATGCAGAGCGCGCAGACCCCCGGTTGGCGACGCGCTTGGACGAGGTGCTGACCGAGGCCGCCTCCGAGATCGAGCCGGTGACCGAATACCACGAGCTGTCCGTGTCAGCCGAGCCGGTGGTCGTCTCCGGCGCTCGCGACGAGCTTCACCGGCTGGTGCTGAACCTGCTCGAGAACGCGGTCAAGCACACGCCTCCGGGCACGCACATCCGCGCCTCGACGGTCAGTCTCGGCGAGGACGCCGTTCTGGTCGTCGAGGATGACGGGCCGGGGATCCCGCCCGAGCTCGAGGATCGCGTGTTCGAGCGGTTCGTGCGCAACGGCCGCGACGGGGCGCGCGGCTCAGGCCTGGGTCTGTCGATCGTCCGCGCGGTTGCCGAGTCCCACGGCGGATCGGTCACGCTCGTGCGGACGGCGAAACAGGACGGCGCGCGGTTCGTGGTGCGGCTCCCGGCGCACGACGCCGACGAGGCCTCGGCGATCGAGGACCGTCAGACCTCGACCACGACCGGCAGCACCATCGGGCGCCGGCGCAGCCTGTCGTAGACGAACGCCGCGAGGTCGTCGTGCAGCTCCTGCTGTAGCAGGTCGATCTCTCGGATCCCGTCCGCGACCGCCCGCGTGAGCGAGTGCTCCACCGCCTCGCGGATGTCCTCCACGAGGCCGTCGGCCTGCTCGACGAACGGGACCCCGCGGAAGATCACCTCCGGGGCGACCACCGACTCCCCGGTCTGCTCGGAGATCGTCGCGACAACGATGAAGATTCCATCGTCGGAGAGCATCCTGCGGTCGCGGAGCGCGACGTCGGCGGGGTCGCCGATGTCGACGCCGTCGACGAAGATCATCCCCGACTGCTCGGGCTCGCCGAACCCGGCGCCGCGCTCGTCGATCTCGAGTGGCAGCCCGTTCTCCCCTTGGAACACGTTGTCGGGGTCGATCCCGACCGCCTCGGCGAGCTCCGCGTGCAGGTGCATCCGCTTGTGATCGCCGTGCGCCGGCATCACGTAGCGGGGTTTCAGCAGGTTCAGCATCAGCTTGAGCTCCTCCGTGTAGCCGTGCCCGGAGGCGTGGATCGGCGCCTCGCGCGGCGTGATCACGTCGCAGCCGATGTGGTAGAGGCGGTCGATCGTCTCGCCCACGGCTCGCTCGTTGCCGGGGATCGGCGTAGCCGAGAACACGACCGTGTCCCCGCGGTGGAGCCTGATCGCGCGATGATCGTTGTGCGCCATCCGGCGCAGCGCCGACAGCGGCTCGCCCTGGGAGCCGGTCGAGATCACGACCACTCGCTCGTCGGGCCAGTCCTCGACCTCCTGCGGCTGGATCAGTGCTCCCTCGGGAAAGTCGATGTGGCCGAGCGAGCGGCCGATGTTGACGTTCTTGCGCATCGAGCGCCCGACCAGCGCGACCTTGCGGCCGAGCACGCTGGCGGCGTCGATCACCTGCTGAACGCGATGGATGTTCGACGCGAAGCTCGTGACGATGATCCGGCCTTCGGTGCGGGAGAAGACCTCCTGGAGGTGCCGCCCGACACCGCTCTCGGACGGCGAGAATCCCTCGCGATCGGCGTTGGTCGAGTCGCCGAACAGCAGCAGCACGCCCTCACGACCGAGCTCCGCGAGCCGCGACATGTCCGCCGGAACCCCGTCGACGGGCGTCTGATCGAACTTGTAGTCGCCAGTCAGCACGATCTGCCCGAGATCGGTCCCGAGCACGACCGCGGAGGAGTCGGGGATCGAGTGCGTCATGTGCACGAGCTCGAGGGCGAACGGGCCGAGCTGCAGGTCCTCTCCTGGGGCCAGGTCCTCCATCCGGACGTCGCGAAGCCGGTGCTCGTCGAGCTTCGATCGCGCCATCGCGACCGTCAGCCGGCCGCCGTACACGGGGATCTCCTGCCCGAGCTCCCGCAGGATCCACGGGAGCGCTCCGACGTGGTCCTCATGGCCGTGGGTGATCACGATCGCCTCGATGTCCTCCGCGCGCTGGCGCAGATAGGAGAAGTCGGGCAGCACGAGGTCGATTCCGAGCATGTCGGTCGTCGGGAAGCGCAGCCCGATGTCGACCACCACGATCCGGTCCTCGTACTCGACGACCGTCATGTTCTTGCCGATCTCGCCCAGGCCGCCGAGCGGCAGGACGCGCAGTGGGCCGCTCACGCGCGGGCTGTCTGAAGCAGGCCGTGGCGCTCGAGCATCGCGCGGATGATCGCGGTCTCGGCCTCATCCAGCTCGACGTACGGCAGCCGCGGCGGGCCGACCTCGAGGCCGAGGAGGTTCAGCGCCGCCTTGGTCGCGCACGCGAGCGGGGCGACGCCGAGGTCTCGGTACACGTCCTGGAGACTCTGGTCGATCTCCCGCCGGCGGTCGGGCTCCTCGACCATCGCCCGCAGCTGCTCGCCGAACAGGTGGGCGGCGACCAGGATCCCGCCGGGCTCGCCCATGTCGAGCACGTCGGCGAACAAGTCGTCGTTGCCCGCGTAGATCTGGAGTCCGTCGACCTTCGCGAGGTTGTCGGGGTTCGACTGCTTGACCCCGACGATGTGCTCCAGCTGCGCGAGCTCGGCGAGCAGGTCGTTGGGCATGTCCGAGCCCGTGCGCTGCGGGATGTTGTAGAGCAGGATCGGGCGATCGGTGGCGCGGTCGACCTCCTCGTAGTGGCGGATGATCCCGCGGCGGCTCGGCCGGTTGTAGTACGGGTTGACCGACAGCAGCGCGTCGGCGCCCAGCTCGGTGGCGCGCTCGGTCAGGAACACCGCGTGGCGGGTGTCGTTGGAGCCGACGCCGGCGACCACCGTTCCGCGTCCTGCAGCCTCCTTCACCACCAGCTCGATCACTCGCAGGTGCTCCTCGTCGGACAGCGTCGCGGCCTCGCCCGTGGTTCCGCACACGACGACGCCGTCGGAGCCGTGGTCCAGCAGATGCTGGACGAGCCGCGCCGTCGCCTCCTCGTCGACGCGACCG
>DATKFF010000529.1:0-3379 GCA_035511595.1 Solirubrobacteraceae bacterium
TCGACGAGCTCGCCGCCGGTGCTCTCAACGGCGACGCGGCCGGGGGTGAACCGGCTGCGCCGGTCGTGGGCGCCGAACGGATGGTGCGATTCCCGCTCTTCGTGGAGGCTGGCCCGCGCGAACACGTCGTCGAGCGTTCCCTGGTGACCCTTGAGGCCCCACAGGGCGCCCCCCTGAATGAGCCGTACCGAGACGGCATCGAGCTGATTCCAGCGTTCGAGGCCGCCGTGGGCCTCGAGCACCGTTTCGAGGAGGTCGGAAATGGTCGACGCTTCCGCTGCCGTGGTTTCGACGAGATCGCGCATGCGTGGTGCTCCTGGGTTGTCGGTTTCGAGCGCCGTCACACCGCGGCGTCGAGTTCTCGGAATTGCTCGTCGGTGAGCTCGATCAGGGCGGCGGCGACGTTCTCCTCGAGGTGTGCGACGCGTGAGGTACCGGGGATCGGCAGCAGCACCGGGGAGCGCTTCAGCAGCCACGCGAGCGCGAGCTGCGCCGGCGTCGCGCCCTGGTCCGCGGCGATCCGCTGGAGTGGGCCGCCGGGGCTTGCGAGCCGGCCGGTCGCCATCGGAAACCACGGGATGAAGCCAATGCCCGCCTGCTCGCAGTACTCGAGCACCGGCTCGGCGCGGCGCTCTGCGAGGTTGTAGAGGTTCTGGACGGTGGCGATCGGTGTGACTTTCCGGGCCTCCTCGATCTCGGCGACCGAGACCTCCGAGAGCCCGATCCGCCCGATCTTGCCTTCCGCCTGGAGCTCAACGAGCGCGCCAAGCTGATCCGCGAACGGAACGTCCGGGTCGATCCGGTGCAACTGAAAGAGCTCGATCCGCTCCAAGCCGAGGAGCCGCAGGCTCTGCTCTGCCTGGGCCTTCAGATGCTCCGGCCTCCCGTTCCGCTCCCAGCGCCCGCGGGCGGGTCGAATCAGCCCGGCCTTGGTCGCGATCACGAGGTCGTCGGGATAGGGGTACAGGGCCTCGTTGATTATCCGTTCGCTCACCTCGGGCCCGTACGAGTCGGCTGTGTCGATCAACGTGACCCCGAGTTCGACGGCGCGGCGCAATACCCGCACGACCTCGTCGTGGTCGAGCGGTTCGCCCCACACTCCGGGGCCGGGGATCTGCATCGCGCCGTAGCCGAGGCGCACGACCGGGAGGTCGCCGCCGATCGCGAACTCGCCGCTTGCGCGGGCCGGCTCGGTTTCAAGAGCACTCACCTCGTGAGCGCGCTTTCCTTGGCGCCCGCACGGAGCTCAACGGCACGCCAGCAGTACCAGGCGACCACCGTGCGGTAGGGACGGTATGGCTCGCCCAGCGGTTCGAGCTGACGCGGAGTCGGCGTCGGGACCTTCCACGCGAGGCCGTATCCCTGGCGGACGCCGAAGTCGCCGACTGGCCATACATCGAGTCGCTGGAGTCGGAAGATCAAGAACATGTGGGCCGACCACGGCCCGATCCCGCGGACGGTGGTTAGGCGTGCGGTGACCTCGTCATCGGTTTGGCGGGATAGCCCGCGCGGCGCGAGGATGACCGTGCCGTCGAGCACCTTCGTCGCGAGATCCCGCACCGAACGAACCTTGTTCGCCGACAGGCCGACGTCGCGCAGCGTCTGGTCCGATAGCGCCAGCAGCGCTTCGGGCTCCACCTCGCCATCGAGCGCCGCAACGAGGCGACCGTGGATGGCGCGTGCGGCCGGGCCCGCGAGCTGCTGGTAGACGATCGCCTCAACCAGGCCGGCGAAATGTGACCCGGTGCGCCGCCCAATCCGGATCGGGCCGGCGGCCGCGATCAGGTCTGCAAGGACCGGGTCGCGGCGAGCCAGAATCTCTGCCGCGTCGGCGGCCGAGACGCGCCGCCCGGGCCGAGCTCTCGGGGCGGCGCTCAAAACAGTCCGCTTTCGCGTGGTTCGGTTTCCATGCTGCTCCGTTGCAGTTTGATCGCTCGAGCAAGCGTCGTAGACGGTGGCGCACCTCGCATCCGCCACTGGCCAGCGACAGCGGTCAGTGACTGGCCACAGGCTGACGCGAGCAGGGGGTTACCGCCCTCACCCTCCGTCCTTGGCAAAGGCCGCGTCCAGTTCCCGACCTCAGGAGAAGAACATGAGCACGACCAACACGCCCGGCCGGTTCACCGCGTTGCCCGACGAGGAGACGCTCCAGGCGACGGTCCTAGCACTTGAGGAGCACGGCTCGAGCGTCGAGCTGGTCGACACGCTCGAGGCCGCGCGCGAGGCGGTCCTCGCGCGGATCCCGGCGGGATCCGCCGTGATGACCAACACCTCCGTGACCCTGCAGGAGACGGGGATCGAGTCGGCGATCAACGACGGGGGGCCGTACGAATCGCTTCGCAAGAAGATGCTCGCGATGGACTTCGAGACTCAGGCGCAGGAGATGAAGGCGCTCGCCGATCAATCCGACTACTCGGTGGGGAGCGTCCACGCGATCACCCGCGAGGGCGTCCTTGCGATCGCCTCGGCCTCCGGGAGCCAGCTCGCATCGTACGCGTGGGGCGCGGCCAAGGTGATCTTCGTCGTGGGCGCGCAGAAGCTCGTCGAGACGCTCGACGACGCCCGCGATCGGATCTTCGAGCACAGCCTGAAGCTCGAGGACGCTCGCGCGCTCGCCGCCTACGGACAGAACAGCACGGTCGGGAAGATCCTGGAGATCCATCAGGAGCGGCCGGGCCGGATCCACGTCGTGCTGATCCGGCAGTCGGTCGGGTTCTGAGGCGGGGAGCGAACGGCTTCGATCACGGCGGATCAACGTTGAGCTCAACCGAGGCGCGGCGAGAGCGTGCCGCTTGGCTGTCAGATCCCGTGGCGTTCTGGTCGGTAGGCGCGATCCTGAGTTTGTTCTTGGTTGGGTCGGCTGCGCCGTCGCCGCTGTACCAGATCTATGCGGCGCGGTGGCACTTCTCGTCTCTGACCCTGACCGTCGTTTTTGCGTTGTACGCGATTGCGCTGCTGGCGTCGTTGCTCGTCACCGGGCGGCTGTCAGATCACGTCGGCCGGAGACCGGTGGTGCTCGCGTCGATCGTCGTGCAGATCGGCTCGATGGTTTGCTTCATCGCGGCTAACTCGGTTGCTGTGCTGATCGCTGCTCGAGTGCTTTCGGGCCTGGCCACTGGCTGCGTAGTCAGTGCTCTGTCCGCGTACCTGACGGAATTGGCCGACGGGCGCCGGGTTGCGCTTGCTCCAGTGGTCGCCAGTCTCGCGGGTTATGTCGGTTTGGCCGTCGGGGCGCTGGGAACCAGCGTGTTAGTTCAGTACGCCCCTGCTCCGCTGCGACTGGTCTACTGGGTTCTCCTGCTACTGCTCGTTGTGAGCGCGGTGGCCGTTGTCGCGATGCGTGAGACCGGCGAGAGGAGACCTGGGGCGTTGGCTTCGT
>DATKFF010000530.1:0-3843 GCA_035511595.1 Solirubrobacteraceae bacterium
TGGTTGGAACAGGATCCCCTCGGCGACTTCACGCCACGGCGGGGTGCGACGCAACAGCAACTCCAGGTCCATGCTGAAGTGCTTGAACTCCTCGCCCTGCGCGTCACGCATGACCGCGATCGCGTCCGGGTCGGTCTCGACGGCGAGCCGCTGTTGGTACCAGCCGATCGCCTCCGCCTCTTCAGTCAGCGATGCGCATAGCCGCGCGAACGTACGCGTGGCGGCCGGTAACTCGTCAGGCGGCTCGTGATATTGGTCAAACCCCATCACGTCTCCTTGATCGAGGTGGTCAAGGAGACGGACTCTAGGCAGATTGCAGCCCCGGGCCTAGGGCTCCAGCGCGAATCTCGCCGGATCGGCGTACTCGAGGCTCTGTATGGCCTGCCCGCCGCCCAGCGTGTTGGGATGGGTGAACTGGGCCTGCGCCAGGATCTCGGGCGCTACGACCCGCTCGTCGTACGGGCAGACGATCGTCATCGGATAGGCCGCGAACACGAGATTCAGGAGCGACTCGTATCGAGTCCAGAGGCGAACCTGATCCGTGCCTTGGTCGTCCCAGACGGGCTCACCGAGGACTCGCACCCAATGAACCCCGCGCCCGAGCTGCGCCTCGGCGAAGGACTTGTATCCCTCGAGCGCGGCGACCGGCGTGCTGTAGTAGTCGCGGGAATCGATGAACTCGACGCTCTGAGCGCTCCGGCCGAGCTCCTCGCGGAGCAGCTCGATTGCGCCCGCGGTCGTGACGGCGATCACCGCCTCGGAGCGCTCGACCCCCTCCGCCAGGAACGCTCCGGCCTGCACGCGCAGCTCGTCATCCGAGCGATAGGGGAGCGCCATGTGCTGCAGCATCACGGGCCCCGGCGGAGTCCCTGCCACCAGATAGTCGATGCTCACCCCGAGCGCCCCAGCCAGCGAGGCGAGCGTTCCAGGCCGGACGTTCGTGCGGCGGCCCGACTCGACCTGCGTGATCGCGGCCCAACTCAGCCCGGATTGGAACGCAAGCGCTTCTCGCGTCCAGCCCAGCCGATCTCGCGCAGCCCGGACGCGAGAGCCGATTCCGATGGTGTCGTTCATGTCGCTATTCCCATTTGCCCCCGGGGAACTGCTTCAAACAGCTTAGTACACTTGAGTGCGTCAAATGACACAGGCAGCGGAGCTCAGCGAACCACCGATGGAATCCCGGAACGTTCCTCGCAGCGTGGGCTGGGCCGCCGAGGCGGTGCTCGGAGCCCGTGGCGACCGGCGAAAGCTGCAGGGCGTCTTCGAACGCAGTGTCGTACCGATCGTGATGGTCGACTCCAACCGCCGCTACGTCGACGCGAATCGGTCCGCACGTCTCTGGTTTCGGCGTAGCCTCGATGACCTGCGCAACTACGCGATGGAAGACCTTTCGCCGCCGGATCGGGTCCCATCGATCGAGCGGGACTGGGCGAGGTTGCTCGACGCGGGCTCCTTGGCCGGGCATTTCCTGGCGGCAAAGGATGACGGCAGCCGCGTCGAGATCGTCTACTTCGCGGTCGCCGACGTCCTTCCTGGGCTCCACGTGAGCGTCTTTGCGCCCGCCGATTGGCCTGAGGACGAGTTCGGGCCGATCGCCACCGACGGCGCTGCGCCGGTGGCCTCGTTGACGCAACGGGAGATCGAGGTGCTGGCGCTCGCCGCCGACGGACTGACCGGACCCGACCTGGCCGATGAGCTGACGCTGAGCCCGTCCACGGTCAAGACGCACTTCAAGAACATCTACCTGAAGCTGGACGTGGAGACACGCGCCGGAGCCGTCGCCAAGGCGATGCGCCTTGGCGTCATCGACTGAGCTCGGCGTCGCGCTGAGCCAACGAGGGGTGCGACGCGGCCCTTGCTGCACGCAGTTGCATCAGTTGCTAATATAACTGCGTGATGCAACCACCCCATCCGGTCCGTAGCCGGCGAGTCGATGAGATCGCCGAGGCACTGCCGCAGCGAGCCAGCGCGCTGTCACGGCTGTTCATCACGCACTCGAGCATCGAGATCACGCGGACCGAGGTGGGAGTCTTGAGCGCGCTTTCGGAGCGTCCCCGCCGAATCACCGAGCTGGCCGCGCGTGAGGGAGTCACGCAGCCTGGCATCACGATGCTCGTGAACCGGCTCGAACGGCGCGGCTGGGTCCGGCGTGAGACCGACCCTGGCGATGCCCGCGCCGTGCTCGTAAACCTCACGGGCGAAGGCCGAGAGGTGTTCGCGACGCTGCGCGCGGAGTACCGAGCCCTACTGCACGAGGAGATGGCGACGCTCCCCGACGGGGACGTGGACACGCTTGCCCGGGCCGTCGAGATCCTCGATGACCTGATCGATCGGCTCACGGACCGCGACCCTTGAGCACGACCAGCTTCCGCCACGTCCTCGCGCTGCTCGAGGACGACTCCGACGGGATGTGGGGCGTCCTCGAGCGCGCCGTCGAGCTCGCAGACGCCGAGCGTGCGCGCCTGACGCTCGCGAAGACGGTCGACGGGACCGCGATCGTCACCTGCGCGTGCGCGCTGGGACCAATGCTGTGCGCCGTCCCGCTGACCGAGGAGGCGCTCAAGCAGGAGGGCGCCGATCGGCTCGCGCAAGCGGCCGAGTTCGTCCCGGCGTCGATCCCGCTCACCACCGTCCTCCTCGGGTGGGACACGCCGCGCTCCCTCCGGTGCCTCGTGAAGCAGGGGTGCCATGACCTGCTCGTTGTCGGGAGCCGGTACGTCAAGCATCGACCGATGCTCCGGCGCGCGATCCGGAAGCTCGGCATCTCGACGCTGACTGTTTCGCCGGAGCCCGCGCCGAAGCTCAGGCTCCTGTCTCGGGAACCCCTCCAACACAGGCCTCTAGCCCAAGCATGAAACGACTCGCCCACCTCGACTACAAGTGGATCGCGCTCTCCAACACCACTCTGGGGATGCTGATGGCGACGATCAACGCCTCGATCCTGCTGATCGCGTTGCCCGCCATCTTCCGCGGGATCCACGTGAACCCGCTGGCGCCCGGTAACACCAGCTACCTGCTGTGGCTGATCCTTGGCTTCCTCGTCGTCACCGCGGTGCTGCTCGTGAGCCTCGGCCGGCTGGGAGACATCTACGGCCGCAAGCGGATGTTCACGCTCGGGTTCGCCGTCTTCACGGTGTTCTCGATCCTGCTGTCGGTCACCTGGATGACCGGCAGCGGGGCTGCGCTGTGGCTGATCATCATGCGCGTCGGCCAGGGCATCGGCGGCGCGCTGTTGTTCGCCAACTCAAACGCGATCCTCACCGACGCGTTCCCCAGGGAGCAGCGCGGGCTCGCGCTCGGGGTCAACAGCATCGCGGCGATCGCCGGCTCGTTCCTGGGGCTGATTCTCGGCGGCGTGCTGGCGCCGGTGACCTGGCGCCTGGTCTTTCTTGTATCCATCCCGGTCGGCGTATTCGGAACGGTCTGGGCGTACACCCAGCTGCGAGACCTCAGCGAGCGCCGGCCGGCGCGGATCGACTGGTGGGGCAATCTCACGTTCGCCGTCGGGCTGGTCTCCGTGATGGTCGGCATCACCTACGGGATCCAGCCCTATGGGGGTCACACGATGGGCTGGACCAGCCCGCTCGTGCTCGGCACCCTGATCGGCGGGATCGGGGTGCTGATCGTGTTCTGCGTGATCGAGCGGCGCGTGCGCGAGCCGATGTTCCAACTCGATCTGTTCAAGATCCGGGCGTTCACCGCCGGCAACATCGCGACCCTGCTGGCGGCGATGGGCCGCGGCGGCCTGCAGTTCATCCTGATCATCTGGCTGCAGGGGATCTGGCTGCCGCGCCACGGCTACGCGTTCTCGGAGACGCCGCTGTGGGCCGGCATCTACTTGCT
>DATKFF010000531.1:0-8258 GCA_035511595.1 Solirubrobacteraceae bacterium
TCGCCCGCCCCTGGCTGCGACGCCGGTACCCGCCACGCGGAGCCCCCCAGCTCCAGTTGCTCGAGGCGCGCGCGCCGCTCCGTGTACGGCAGCTCCATCAGCGAGCGGCCGTCGAGGTACAGGACGTCGAAGATCGCGTACACCACCGGGACACTCGCCGTGAGCCGGCGTACGCCGGATTGAGACCTGACGTGCATGCGCCGCTGCAGGCGCTCGAAGCTCGGCTTGCCCTGCTCGTCGAACGCGACGATCTCACCGTCGAGCACGAGCTCGCGCATCCCGGTCTGGTCGAGGATGCCGCGGATCTCGGGATACCCGGTGGTGATCTCGTTGAGGTTGCGGCTTTCGAGCCGCAACCGGCCCGGCTGGATGTACGCGATCGACCTGACCCCGTCCCACTTGATCTCGAACGCCCAGCGGCTCTGATCGGGAGGCAGGGCTCCGCTGCGCGCGAGCATCGGCACCACGTGCTCAGGCATCGGCTCGCGGCCAGGATCCTCCGGCGGATCCATGCGGTGGATCATCCAGTCGTCCTTGGCGCCGTCGCGGCCGATCGGGAACAGCCCGTAGCGCCCGCGCAGGCGTTCGCCGTTGAAGGTCACCTCGACCTTCTTCGGCTCCCACTTGTGCACCTCGTAGGTGCCGGCGTCCCAGATCGTCATCGTGCCGGCGCCGTACTGGCCTTTGGGGATCTCCCCGTGGAACTCCAGGTAGTCGAGCGGGTGGTCCTCGGTCCTGACCGCGAGGCGGTTCTCCGACGGATCCGGCGGGATCCCATTCGGAATCGCCCACGACGCCAGCGCCCCGTCGTGCTCCAGCCGCAGGTCCCAGTGAAGCCGCGTGGCGTGGTGCTGCTGGACCACGAACCGCGGCCCCTTCCCCGCCCGCCGCCGGCGCCCGCCGGACGGCTCCGGTGTCTGCCCGAAGTCACGCTTCGCCTCGTACTCAGAGAGCTTCTCCTTGGGCACCGCCTCATGATGCCAGCGCGTCGGCCCTGGCTCTCCCGCCTCATGCCCGGCGGTGTGGGGGGTGGTCCGGACGGCGCATCCGCCGTCTGCGCGCCGCCCGGACCACCCCCCACCCGTCACGTCTTCGCCAACTTTTACGTGCAAGCGCAATCATTCCCAGGCAATGGCGCGCGTACTTGTGGTCGATGACGAACCTGCCGTGCGGCGAGCGCTCGAACGAGCGCTCACGCTCGACAACTACGACGTCGAGCTCGCGGCGGACGGCCAGGAGGCGCTCGACGCCCTGGCCACGGCCCCGGCCGACGCGGTCGTGCTCGACGTGATGATGCCGGGCGTCGACGGACTGGAGGTCGCCCGCCGGATGCGCCGCGCCGGCGACCGCACGCCGATCCTGATGCTGACCGCGCGTGACGCGATCGACGATCGCGTCACCGGCCTCGACGTCGGCGCCGACGACTACCTGGTCAAGCCGTTCGCGCTGCGCGAGCTCCAGGCGCGCCTGCGCGCCCTGCTTCGGCGTTCGGGTGAGGGGTCGGACGGCGAGGTGGTTCGCTTCGGCGACCTCTCGTTGGACCCCATCGCGCACGAGGTCCGCCGCGGTGACCGCGTGATCGAGCTGACCCGCACCGAGTTCCTGCTGCTCGAGCTGTTCCTGCGCCACCCCCGCCAGGTGCTGACCCGCTCACAGATCTTCGAGCACGTGTGGGGCTACGACTTCGGCCCCACCTCCAACGCACTCGGCGTGTACATGGGCTACCTGCGACGGAAGACCGAAGCAGGCGGCGAGTCCCGCGTCCTACATACAGTCAGAGGCGTGGGCTACATCCTGCGCGACTGAACGATGCCTCTGAGGCGAAGAGTTGGGCTGGTTGCCGGTGCTGCGGTCGGCGTCGCCGTTGTGATCGCTTCGATCATCTCGTACTTCGTCGTACGCGACCAGCTCCGTGGGCAGGTTGACAACGCGCTTCGGGCGCAGGCCGTGGCGATCGAGCAGCGGGCCGAGCTCGGCCACCCGCTTCCGGGCATTCCAGCCAGCGCCGGCGGTCCCGCGCCCTACATGCAAGTTGTGCGCGCCGACGGAACCAGGTACACCGGCGCGGGTGACCTCACCCTGCCCGTGAACGCGAGCGTGCTCGGTGTGGCCAGCGGACAGTCCGGCGAGTTCTTGGCGGACGTCCACGTGGGGTCGAGCCACCTGCGAGAACTGACATTCCGGGTCCCGCTGCTGACGATCGACGGCCAGCCCGTGGCGGTCCAGCTCGCCAGGCCGCTGAGCGCCGTCGACAACGTCCTCTCGACGCTGCGCGTGATCCTGCTGCTCGTGGTCCTCGGCGGGGTCGCGCTCGCCGCGGCGCTCGGGCGGCTCGCTGCGCGGCGCGTGCTGTCGCCGCTGGCCGAGGTGGCCGACACGGCCCAGCACATCTCAGAGACCGAGGACCTGAGCGCGCGGATCCAGGTGCGCGCGGACGACGAGGTCGGCCAGCTCGCGACCCGCTTCAACGCGATGCTCGAACGGCTCGAGGCCTCCCGCAAGGAGCTCGACGAGTCGGCCCGCGCGCAGCGCCAACTGGTCGCCGACGCCTCGCACGAGCTGCGTACTCCGGTCACGAGCCTGCGGACCAACATCGAGGTGCTGCTCGAGCACGAACAGCTGCCGCAGGAGGAGCGGCGACGGATGCTCGCCGACGTCGTCGACCAGACCGAGGAGCTCAGCGGGCTGGTGGGCGATCTGATCGAGATGGCACGGGGCGATCTACCGATCAGTGACGCCGAGGACGTCCGGCTCGATCGGGTGGTCGCGGAGTCGGTCCAGCGGGCGCAGCGAAACTTCCCTGACGTGACGTTCGCAGCCGCACTCGAGCCGGCGCTCGTCGAGGGCGTGCCAGAGCGTCTCGGCCGCGCGGTCAACAACCTGCTCGACAACGCCGCCCGCCACTCGCCCCCGGGCGGGGTGGTCGAAATCCAGGTCGGGCCCGACGGGGTCCGCGTCCGCGACCACGGGCCGGGCGTCGACGAGGCCGACCTGCCCTACGTGTTCGATCGCTTCTACCGTGGCGCCAGCTCCCGTGGGGAACAGGGAAGCGGCCTCGGCCTCGCGATCGTTCGCCAGGTGGCTGAAGGCCACGGCGGCTCGGTCAGCGTCGCCAACGCCCCCGACGGCGGCGCCGTGTTCACGCTTCGCCTTCCCGTGAGCCAGGTCTCAGGGGACGGGTGGTCTGACGACCCGGGCCTGGCGCGCGCTCCGGAACCGGTTGCGCAGCAGCCAGAATAGGACGCCGAACACCGGCACCACGACCAGCAGCAGGGTGCCGCGCGCGAGCGATCCGCCGACCAGCGCGATCAGCGCGACCCCGATCCCGACCGCGGGGATCGCCGCCAGCAGCGTCGCGTGCGACCGGTAACCGGAAAAGTGCTCGCGCGCCGTGAACTCGACGACGCCCAGCGCGCACACGATGATCCCGACGACCAGCGCCGGCGCCGCCCCGGACGCGAGACCAACGAGCGCCCCGAGGCCGCCGAAGAAGATCGCGATCTCGGAGACCGGCACTCCGCCGAACATGTTCGCGGGCCGCTCGCCGTAGGTTCCGAGCATGCTGTTCTGCCGGCGTCCGTCGCGCTCGGCGAGCACCTGGCGCTCGGCTCTGAGCTCGCGGCGCGGCGCGGCGACCGGGCGCGGACGGGAAACCGCCCCCGGGGTGCGGCGCTTGCGCGACCGGCGCTTGGACTTCGGCGACGCCACGGTCAGCCCAGGATAGTGAGCGGCCCCGGGCGGCGGGCCGGAACCGCGCTCAGGTGGTGGGCGCGGCCTCGGACGGCGTCGAGGCGTCCGCAAATTCTCTGAACAGGCCGGTCACCACGAACACGACCTGCTCGGCGATGTCGACCGTGTTGTCGCCGATCCGCTCGAGGCAGCGCGCGACCAGGATCATGAACATCGCCCACTCGCGCATCTCGAGGTTGTCCCCCACCTCGACCGCGCGTTTGAAGATCGCGCGGTTCAGGCGGTTGATCTCGGAGTCCTGGCGGAGGAGGTCCCGCGCCATGTCGGCATTGCGCGTCGCAAACGACTCCTTGGCCTCGACGACCTGCGCGCGCGCGAGCACGCCCATCCGCTCGAGCGCGTCGAGGATGTCCTTGTCCTTAGGCGACTCGTAGCCGGAGAGAGGCACCAGCTTGGCGATGTTCACGCACTGGTCGCCCATCCGCTCGACACAGCGCAGGATGTGGAGCAGCGCCGCGACGATCCGCAGATCGCCCGCGACCGGCGCCTGGCGGGCGAGCAGCGAGAGGATCCCCTGGTGCACCTCCAGGTAGCGCCCGTCGATCCGGTCGTCGTCGGCGACGACCATCCCCGCCAGCTCGACGTCCTGGTAGCTGATCGACTCGAGCGCCCTGTCGAGCTGCTGGGTAACCATGTCGAGCCCGCCGAGCGTCTGCTGCTCGAGCTCCTTGAGGTCCTCCCGGAACTGATGGCGAGTCTCTTCCACGAACTGGCCCTACCCGAACTTCCCGGTGACGTAGCGCTCGGTCCGCTCGTCCTTTGGCGTCGTGAAGATCTCGGTGGTGGGGCCGTGCTCGATCAGCTCGCCTTCGAGCAGGAACGCTGTCGTGTCCGCGACCCGGGCGGCCTGCTGCATGTTGTGCGTCACGATCACGATCGTGTAACGGGCCTTGAGCTCGTCGACCAGCTCCTCGATCTTCAGCGTAGAGGCCGGATCGAGCGCCGAGGCCGGCTCATCCATCAGCACGACCTCCGGCTCGACCGCGATCGCGCGCGCGATGCAAAGCCGTTGCTGCTGGCCTCCCGAAAGACTGATGCCCGGCTCGTTCAGACGGTCTTTGACCTCGCCCCACAGACCCACGGACCGCAGTGCTCCGTTGACGCGGTCGCGAAGATCGCCGGGGCGGGTTCCGGTCAGCCGCAGACCGGCGGCGACGTTGTCGAAGATCGACATCGTCGGGAACGGGTTCGGCTTCTGGAACACCATCCCGACCAGCCTGCGGACGGCTGTGACGTCGACTCCGGGAGCGTAGAGCTCCGTTTCGTCGAGCTTTACGCTGCCCTCGGCGCGCGCTCCCGGGATCTCCTCGTGCATCCGGTTGATGCATCGGACCACCGTCGACTTGCCCGAGCCCGAGGGGCCGATCAGCGCGGTGGCCTGGTTCGCCGGAAAGTCGATGCTCAGCCCCTTGATCGTGTGGTGCTGACCGTAGTAGGCGTTCAGGTCCTTGATTTGAATGGAGTGGCCCTGGGCTCTGGCAACCGCGTGGTCGGTTCCATCCGTGGCGGCCTCCGCCTGCTCTCCTGGCCCCTTGGCAGTGGACATGTCAGTTCCCTGCGTGCTCGTGGTCTCTGGAGGGATCATGCCATGCGACTCCTTCGGGCAATCGCTCGCGCGACCACATTGAGGATCAATACGAGGGTAACCAGCGTGAGCGCGGCTCCCCACGCCCTGTCCGTCACCGCTGTCCGCGGCGATGTGATGTCGCCGAAGATCTGGAGCGGCAGCGTGTTCATCTGCGCGTTGAGATTGCCGGTGAGCCCAAACGCGACCGACACGGTGAACAGCAATGGAGCGGTCTCGCCCATGCCGCGGGCGACCGCGAGCAGCGATCCCGTGACGAGCCCCGGAAGGGCGGTCGGCAGCACCACCCGCCGGATCACCTGCCAGCGCGGCGCGCCGAGCGCAAGCGCGGCCTCGCGCAGACCGCTCGGAACCAGCAGCAGCACGACCTCCGCCGAGCGGATCACGATCGGCAACATCAGCAGCGAGATCGCGATCGCGCCCTTCCAGGCCGTGAACCCCACGCCGCCGGCCTTCGAGATGACCAGCACGATGTAGATGAACAGCCCGAACATGATCGAGGGCACGCCGGTCATCACGTCGACGAAGTACCTGATGACGCTCGCGTACCGCGTGTCCTTCCCATACTCGGTCAGGTACAGCGCCACGCCGATCCCGATCGGGATCGCGATCGCCGAGGCGAGCCCGACGATCTCCAGCGAGCCGAAGATCGCGCTGCGGATCCCGCCCGGATTGCCGAAGAAGTTCCCGTTCGGATCGGTCGTGAAGAAGCCGCCGCTCGTCCAGCTGCTGAGTCCCTTGTGGAGCAGGTAGTAGACGATCAGGATCAACGGGATCAACGCGATCCCCGTGCCCAGCGCTAGCAACCCCCGCATCAGCTTGTCGGTCCGGCGGCGGCGGCGCGAGATCGGTGGGAGAGATGGTGGGCTCACGCGCTCCGCTCCGCCGGGCCAGAGGCGATCGTCATTCCGGTGGCGCCGGTTCCGCGGGTCCCGTGCCCGCCACGCGAGACGAACCACCGGGCGATGATGTTCACGATCAGCGTCACGATGAACAGCACGAGCCCGGCTGCGAACAGCGCGGAGCTGTGCAGGGGCTGGTTGGCGGCCTCGTTGAACTCGTTCGCGATCACCGCGGCAAGCGAATAGCCCTGGCTGAACAGGTGCTGCCCGATGGTCGGCGCGTTTCCGATCACGAGCACGACCGCGATCGTCTCGCCGAGCGCGCGGCCGAGGCCGAGCATCGCGCCGCCGGTGATCCCCGGACGGGAGTACGGCAGCACCGCCAGCCGGATCATCTCCCAGCGGGTAGCCCCCAGTGCCAGCGCCGCCTCCTTGTTCTCGGCCGGGACGGTGGCGATCACCTCTCTGGAGATCGCGGCGACGATCGGCAGGATCATGATCGCGAGGATCAATCCGGCGATGAAGTAGTTGTAGAGCGTCGGCGTGCCGCCGCCTATCCACGGGATGAACGAGAAGGTGCTGGCGAACCACTTCTCGGCCGGGAGCAGCTTCGGGCACAGGACGAACACGCCCCACAGCCCGTAGACGACCGAGGGGACCGCGGCGAGCAGGTCGACGAGGATCGACAGTGGCCCGCGCAACCGCCTGGGGCACAGCTCGATCGTGAACACCGCAGCTGCCACCGCAACGGGAACCCCGATCAGGAGCGCAATCGCAGAGGTGATCAGCGTTCCCACGACCAGCGCCGCGCCGCGGAAGATGTTGTGCGCGACGTCCCAGTCGTTGCCGAAGACGAAGCTCAGCCCGAAACGGTCGAGCGCGAGTCGCGACTGCCCGATCAGGCGGATGAAGAAATACGCGATCAGGACCAGGATCAGCGTCGCAAGCGCCGTCAGCCCCCATCTCAGGACTTGGTCCGGAAGCCGCCCGCCCGGCGACCGCTCGAGTACCGAGCGGTCGCCTGCGACGGTGGTGGCTGCTTCCAACTACTGACCCTCTACGAGATCGGCGATCCGTTGCAGACCATCGTCGCGAGCTGCGTGTTGTCCTTCGCAGCGAGCGACGCGGGCAGCGGGGCGTAGGGCAGCTGGTTGGAGCCCGCACCGAGCGTGCTCTGGCCCGCGCCGAACGCGTAGGTGAGGAACCGCTTCAGACCGCTTGCCGTCGTCGAATTGGCGCCACCCGACTTGCACGGATCCGTGTACGCGTCGATGAACGTCTGCGACACGATCGGGTACGCGCTCGCGTTGGGCGAGTTGATCGTCGAGATCCCCAGGTCGGACGGCACAGCGATGCCGTTCGCCGCCGCCGAGGTGTTTGCGATCGTCGGCAGGATGTAGGTGCCGGCCGAGTTCTTGATCGCCGCGTACGTGAAGCCGTTCTCAAGCGCGTACGCCTGCTCGACGTAACCGACCGCTCCTGCCGTCTGCTTGACCGCGGCGGCGACGCCGGAGTTCTTCGCTGCCCCGGTGCCGGTCGGCCACTTGACGTCCTTACCCGTGCCCACCTGCGAGCTCCACGTCGGATCCACGGCCGCAAGCCACTTCGTGAACCCGCTCGTCGTGCCGGAGGAGTCCGAGCGATGTACGACCGTGATCGGCGTGCTCGGCAGGCTGATGCCGGGGTTCAGGGCCTTGATCGCCGGATCATTCCAGGTCTTGATCTTGCCCAGGAAGATGTTCGCGACCGTCGTGCCGTCCAGCTTCAACCCACTCTTGACGCCCGACAGGTTGTACGAGACGGTGATCGCGCCGAACGCGACCGGGAACTGCAGGACCGGGCCCTTCATCTTCGCCGTGTCGGCCGACTTGAGCGCCGGGTCGCTACCGGCGAAGTTCACCGTCGCGGTCTGCAGGTCCACGACCCCCGCACCCGAGCCGACCCCGTTGTAGTTCACGGTCAGGTTCTGGGACTTGAGCGTCGAGCCCCACTGCTGGTAGATCGGCGCGGCGAGCGTCGAGCCGGCGCCGTTGATCGTCGCCGGCGCCCCGCTGCTGCTCGCGCCCGCGGAGCCCGAGGAT
>DATKFF010000532.1:0-3850 GCA_035511595.1 Solirubrobacteraceae bacterium
TCGGTCGAGCGGATCATCCTCCCGGACTCGACGATCCTGCTCGACTACCTTCAGCGGCGCACGCTCGCGCTGGTCGAGGGGATGGTGGTCAACGCCGAGCGGATGCGCGCCAACCTCGAGCTCACCCACGGGGCGCTCTTCTCCCAGCGGGTGCTGTTGGCGCTGGTCGAGGGCGGCGCCTCCCGCGACGACGCCTACCGAATCGTCCAGCGCCTGGCGCAGCGGGCGATTGCCGAGGCCCGGCCGCTGCGCGAGCTGCTCGCCGACGAGCGCGCGGGGGCCGGGCTCGACCTCGACAAGCTGTTCGACTATCGCCCGTTCGTCCGCTACGCCGACGAGATCGTAGGGCGCCTGGACGCGATCGCGTAGGCATCGGGACCACTCGCTACGATCGGTCCGTGACCGCCCTGAACGACCTTTCCCTGATCGCTTCCGGCAAGGTTCGCGAGATATATGAAGCGTCCGAGCAGTCGTTGCTGCTGGTCGCCTCCGACCGGATCTCGACCTATGACGTGGTTCACCCCACGCCGATCCCGGACAAGGGCAAGGTCCTGACCGGCCTCTCGACCTTCTGGTTCGAGCGCACGCAGCAGATCGTCCCCAACCACCTCGTTTCGGTGACCGACGGCGTGCCCGAGGAGGTCCGCGGCCGGGCGATGCTCGTGCGCCGGCTCGAGATGTTGCCGGTCGAGTGCGTCGTCCGCGGCTACCTGAGCGGCTCGGGTTGGAAGGACTACCAGCAGACCGGCGCCGTCTCCGGGATCGAGCTGCCGTCGGGGCTGCGCGAGTCAGACCAGCTGCCCGAGCCGATCTTCACTCCGAGCACGAAGGCCGAGGTCGGCCACGACGAGGCGATCGACTTCGAGGGCGCGGTGCGGCTGATCGGTGACCGCGAGCTGGCCGAGCGCGTCCGCGACACCTCGATTGCCGTCTACCGGTACGCGGCCGACCACGCGCGCGAGCGCGGGATCATCCTCGCCGACACCAAGTTCGAGCTGGGGCTCGACGGTGACGGCGTGCTGACGCTTGGCGACGAGGTCTGCACGCCCGACTCCTCCCGGTTCTGGCCCGCCGATGAGTACGAGCCGGGACGCGGGCAGCCGAGCTTCGACAAGCAGTTCGTCCGCGACTGGGCCTCCGGTACCGGCTGGGACCGGACCCCGCCGGCGCCGGCGATCCCGGACGATGTGGTCGCGCGCACGCGTGAGAAGTACGTCGAGGCTTACGAGCGGATCACGGACGAGCCGTTCGACGCGTGGCTGCGTCGCACCGGGGCGCCCCCATCCGGCTGATGCGCGCCCGGATCCTCGTCAGGCCGAAGCAGGGGATCCTCGACCCGCAGGGGCAGGCGGTCGAGAAAGCGCTGCCGGCCCTCGGCTTCACGGGCGTGGCCAACGTCCACGTCGGGCGGCTGATCGAGCTCGACGTCGAGGATGCCTCGCGATTGCCGGAGATGTGCGAGCGGCTACTGTCAAATCCGCTGATCGAGGACTACGAGATCGTCGAGGACGGCGCGTGAGGTTCGGCGTGATCCGCTTCCCGGGCTCGTGCGACGACATCGACGCGGCGCGGGCGGCGGCGCGGATCGGGGACGCGGTGCTGCTGTGGCACGCCGACCACGACCTGCAGGGCGTCGACGCGGTGATCGTCCCCGGCGGCTTCTCATACGGCGACTACCTGCGCCCCGGCGCGATCGCACGGTTCGCGCGGGTGATGGAGCAGGTCGGGGAATTCGCCCATGCCGGCGGGCTGGTAATCGGAATCTGCAACGGCTTCCAGGTCCTGTGCGAGGCGCATCTGCTCCCAGGGGCGCTGCTTCCCAACACCTCGTTGAAGTTCGTCTTCCGCCAGGTCGGGCTCGAGGTCGTCAACGCCGAAACCCCCTTCACGCGCGCGTGTGCGCGAGGCGAGCGGCTCTCGATTCCGGTGAAGCACACGACCGGTCGCTTCTACGCTCCACCTGAGCAGCTCGACGCGCTCGAGTCGGGTGGCCAGGTGCTGCTCCGCTATGCCCCCGGCGAGAACCCCAACGGCTCGGTCAACGACGTGGCGGGCGTGTGCAACGAGCAGCGCAACGTGTTCGGCCTGATGCCACATCCGGAGCACGCCGTCGATCCGCTGACCGGGTCGGTCGACGGGCTGAAGATCTTCGAGTCGATCAGAGCGCATGTCTCAGACCGCGTCGCCGTCTAGCCGCCACCGCGCCCTCGGGCTCACCGACTTCGAGTACGAGCTGATCGTCGAGCGGCTCGAGCGCGAGCCGGGTGACGTCGAGCTGGCGATGCTGTCGCTGATGTGGTCAGAGCACTGCGCCTACAAGCACTCGCGCAAGCTGCTGCGACGGCTGCCGACCGAGGGCCCGCACGTGTTGCTCGGCCCCGGCGAGAATGCCGGTGCGGTTGACGTTGGCGACGGACTCGCGGTTGCGTTCAAGGTGGAGTCGCACAACCACCCCAGCGCGGTCGAGCCGTTCCAGGGAGCCGCCACCGGAGTCGGCGGGATCCTGCGTGACGTATTCGCCGTCGGCGCGCGGCCGATCGCGGTACTCGACTCGCTGCGCTTCGGCCAGCCGGAGGGCTCGGAGCGCTCGCGCTACCTGCTCGAGCACGCGGTTGCGGGGATCGGCCACTACGGCAACTCGATCGGGGTCCCGACCGTCGGCGGCGAGATCTACTTCGAGTCAAGCTACGAGCAGAACTGCCTGGTCAACGCGATGTGCCTCGGCCTCGCGCCGCGTGAGCGGCTGATCCGCGCGGCAGCGGCCGGCCCGGGGAACGTGCTGATGCTGCTCGGCGCGCTGACGGGCCGCGATGGGATCGGCGGCGCCTCGGTGCTCGCCAGCGCCGAGCTCGGCGAAGCCGACGAGGACAAGCGGCCCTCGGTCCAGATCGGCGACCCGTTCACTGAGAAGAAGCTGCTCGAATGCTGCCTCGAGCTGCTCGACCGCGGACTTCTGACCTCGCTCCAGGATCTCGGCGCCGCCGGGCTCACCTCATCGGCCTCGGAGATGGCCGCCAAGGGTGGCGTCGGGCTCGACATCGACGTCGCCCGGGTGCCGCTGCGCGAGCCGGGGATGGAACCGTTCGAGATCATGATCTCCGAGTCTCAGGAGCGGATGATGTGCGTGGTCGAGCCAGAGCGCGTCGCCGAGGTGATGGACGTGTGCGAGCGCTGGGAGGTGCTGGCGAACCCGATCGGCTCGGTCACCGGCGGCGATCGGGTGCGCGTTCTGAAGCGCGGCGAGGTGGTGGCCGATCTGCCGGTCCACGTGCTGGTCGACGACTGCCCGCTGTATGACCTCGAGCCGATCCAGCCTGCGATCCCGATCTACGAGCCGCCCACGGCGGTCCTGAGCGCATCCGATTCGGCTGAGCAGACGCTCCTGACGCTTCTGGGCTCGCCCAACATCTGTTCACGGCGGCCGGTGTTCGAGCAATACGACCCGGTCGTCCAATCGCGGACGGTGCGCCGCCCCGAGCAGGCCGATGCCGCCGTCCTGGCGCTCCCCGATGGCTCGGCGATCGCGGTCGCGATCGACGGCAATGGCCGCCGCGTGGCCTGCGACCCGCGGCGCGGGGCCGCCGAGGCCGTGTACGAGTGCGCCGCCAACCTGGCGTGCGTCGGAGCCGAGCCGCTCGGGCTGACCAACTGCCTGAACTTCGGTAACCCGGAGAAGCCGCACGTCGCCTGGCAGTTGACCGAAGCGGTCCAGGGGCTGGCCGCAGCATGCAATGCGCTGGGGATCCCGGTCGTCGGCGGGAACGTCTCGCTCTACAACGAGGCGCCGAGCGGACCGATCTTCCCGACGCCCGTGGTCGGCCTGGTCGGGAAGCTGCCCGATGCGAGGCGC
>DATKFF010000533.1:0-3491 GCA_035511595.1 Solirubrobacteraceae bacterium
GTGCTCACCTCCTTCAGGCCTGCCAGGGAGGCGGCCTGCACGCCCGAGCAGCTGCAGATCGCTCCGAGGTTAAAGCTCGCGCCGGTCACCTTTGGAGCGCTAACGGCGGCGGAAGCCGGATCAGACCCGGTCGCCGAGGTCGAGCTTGAAGTTGAGCCGCAGGCACTCAATGCGACAGTGACTGCCGCGGCTATCACCACTGCCAGAGCGCTTCTTCTAATGTGCACGAAATCCTCTCCTTGAGCCTTGATGAACGTCAGCGGCCTCGACTGATGCAGCGGTGGTCGCTGGAAGCGGCACCGACGGGAGGCACCGAAAGGAGGCTATGGCTGACGGACTAGAGAGAACAGCCGATTCGCGCCGGGCAGCAGCCGGTTTTGGCGCGGAAGTCCAACCAGCCCCTCGGCGTGGCCGGATGCACGATCTGATTGGCAGCGGTCACAGCCCATAGGTCCTTGCAATGACCTCGCGTTGGATTTCGCTGGTACCGCCGTAGATCGTGGAGACGACTGCGCCGCGCAGCTGGCGCTCCATGTCGTACTCGACCGCGTAGCCGTAACCGCCCATCATCTGGACACCCTCGAGTGTGGCGCGCTTGGCGGTCTCGGTTGCTTTGAGCTTGCACATGGACGCCTCGCGCGGGTAAAGCTGCCCTGGGTTGGCGTCAACCCGTGCCGCCGTGTCGTACACGAGCATCCGCGTCGCCTCGATCTCGGTGGCGAGGTCGGCGAGGCGGTGCGACAGCGCCTGAAACGAGCCGATCGGCCGACCGAACTGCTTGCGTTCCTTGACATACGCGAGCACATAGTCGAATGCCCGCTGGGCCATGCCCAGCGCCTGCGCGGCGAGGATCAGCCGCTCGTGATTCAAACCCGCCATCAGCTGCGTCCAGCCTTGGTCTTGCTGGCCGACCAGCCGCTCCGCCGCCACGTAGACGTCGGTGAAATAGACGTCGTTAACCTCGCGTCCGCCCATCGTCTCGATCCCGCGGATCTCGAGTCCCGAGGCGTCAGTCGGGACCGAGATCATCGAGAGGCCCTCGTGCTTGTTCTCGGCGCGCGTCGTCCGGCACACGAGCAGGATGTGGTCGGCCGCATGGGCTGCGGTGATCCACGTCTTCTGGCCGTTGATCACGTAGCCGCCGTTCGCCCGCTCGGCGCGGCAGGATAAGTTGGCGACGTCCGAACCGGCCTCGGGCTCGGACATAGCGATCGCCTCGACCCGCCCGCGCGCTATGCCGCCCAGGATCTCCGTCTTCAGCTCTGCTGAGCCGAACCGCTCGACCGCGCCGGCGCTGATCATGCTGACCGAGAAGAAACTCATCGGAATCCGCCCGCGCGCGAACTCGTCGCACGCCAGGCACATGTCGACCGCGCCGCCGCCGGTGCCGCCGTACTGCTCCGGGATCGCCACTCCGAGCCAGCCGAGTTCGGCGATCCGCTCGTAGAGGGCCTGGTCGTGGGGCTCCTCGTCACGACCCGTGACCGCGTCGCGCCGCTCGCGAGTACCGCACTCGCGCTTGGCGAAGTCTCGAATCGCCTCGACGAACGCGCGCTGCTCGTCGGTCAGGCCCCGGATCGTCATGTCGTCACACCTCGCGGTCGGTGACCCGTCGCAGATAGATCGATTTGTTGGGTGAGGCTCACGGGATCACTACCGGCTTGATCACGGCCCCTTCGACGGAGGCGCGTTCGGCGGCGTCGAGCTCGGCGAGCTGGAACGTTTCGATCAGCCGGTCGAACGGCAACACGCCTTGCCGCCAGAGCTTGATCAGCCGCGGGACGAACAGCTGCGGGACGGCGTTACCTTCGGTGATGCCGATCACGCGGCGGCCGATGAGCGCGTCGGGCGACAGCGTTAGCGCGTGACGCTGGATGCCCACCAGGCCGCAGACGCCCGTCAGCCGCAGGCTGTCGATCGCGGTGCGGATCGCGTCGGGGCGCCCGGTGGTGTCGAGCGCGAAGTCGACCCCGCCGCTCGTCAGCTCCCGGATCTGCGGCACGAGTTCTGGATCGCCCGGATCGAGGGTATGTGTCGCGCCAAGCTCGTGCGCGAGCGCGCGGCGCACGGGGTTGGGATCGACGGCGACGATCGTGTCCGCCCCGGCGAGCTGGGCAGCGATGATCGCGGGCAGCCCGACGCCGCCGGCGCCGGACACCGCGATAGTGTCGCCTCTAGAGACTCTCAGCGCCAGCAGTACGGACCCGGCGCCGGTCTGGACGCTGCACCCAAGGGGCCCGAGCAGCTCCAGCGGCAGGTCGCAATCGACGATCACAACGGACCGCTCGGCGGCGAGGCAGTGCGTCGCGAACGACGACTGGCCGAACCAGCGCGAGGCGATCGGCACGCCGTCGACGTCGCGCGCGGTATGTCCGTCGACCCCGGTCGCGCTGAGGTTGTGCCGCCAGAACCACTCGCAATACGCAGGCTGGCCGCTGCGGCAGTTGCGGCAGCGCCCGCATGAGTCAAAGGACAGCACCACGTGGTCGCCGGGGCGGATCCCGCGAACGCCGGGGCCGACCGCCTCCACGATGCCGGCGCCCTCGTGTCCCGTGATCACCGGGACCGGGATGCCGAGTCCGCGGGCGCGGGGAAGCCGGTCGGTGTGGCAGAACCCCGTGCCGGCGACACGCACGAGGACCTGCTCCCGCCCCGGCTCCGGCAGCGAGATCGGCTCGACGCGGTAGGTTCCGCCTGGCGAGCGGAGCACCGCGGCGACCGCCTCGATTCGGCTGGCGTCTACGAGTGCGGGTGTCATCACGCAAGCATGAGCGACGGCCCGCCGGCTTTCCACGACCGATCGCGACAGCCGGCATGACCACTGTGGTCACGCTGGTTTCGCCGATCGGTCGTGGTCGCGGGAGCTGCCAACTCGTATCGTCAACCCTTATGCGCCAGGACCGCCGTCCAATCCGCATCGTCGGCTTCTCGGGCTACCTCGGCGATCGGTTCGCGGCGTTCGACGAGGCGATGGCCGACGAGCGCGTGGACGTCCTGATCGGCGACTACCTGGCGGAGATCACGCTGGCGGCGCTGTCGGGACGGGGTGAGGACGGTCGCAGCGGGTTTGTCGACTATTTCCTCAGCCAGCTTGGTCCCCACCTTGGTCGGGTCGTCGCGCTTGGGCGCAAGGTCGTCGTCAACGCCGGCGGGTTCGATCCCGCGGGGCTGGCCACTGCCGTGCGGGCGCTGGCGCGCGATGCCGGCGTGCCGCTCGGCGTCGCCCATGTCGAGGGCGACAACCTCCTCGATGCGCTCGAGACCCTCGGTCGCGACGGACATGAGCTGCGGCATATCGACACCGGCGCGCCACTGTCGAAGTGGGGGTACGCCCCGGTTGCCGCGAACGCATATCTCGGTGGTTGGGGAATCGCCGCGGCGTTGGACGCGGGCGCGGACATCGTTATCTGCGGACGCGTGACCGACGCGTCGCTCGCGCTCGGCCCGGCGGCGTGGTGGCACGGGTGGTCGCGCACCGATTGGAACCGGTT
>DATKFF010000534.1:0-2268 GCA_035511595.1 Solirubrobacteraceae bacterium
CGCCGCCTCACGCAACCGCGCCAGCAACGGCGGCGTGACATGCCCCGCGCCGAAGGCCACGAGCACCGCCCCGTCGCCGCGGGCAGTCGCCGCGCCGAGCAGCTCGCCGTCGTCCCCGAGCACGGCCGTCACGATCTCGACGCGGTGCCCGAGCCGCTCGACCGGCAGCGGGGCCGGGCGAAGCGGCCGCGAGTGCAGCCACACCCGCCGCTCCACGATCCGCCCGATCGGACCGGCGCCGGGGGACCCGAATGCCGACGGCCCGGTGCTGTCGACCTTGCGGACCGTCATCGCCGCGTGGATCTCTCCCCCGAAGGCGACCACCACGCCCAGGTCCGAGGCGGCCGGCGAGGCCGCGAGCGCGACCGCGTCCAGCAGGTTCGCCGGACCGTCGGCGCCCGGACTCGAGGCGGGCCGGTTGGCGCCGGTGAACACGATCGGCGGCTCGCCGCCGTAGAGCATCGCGCACAGAACCGCGACCTCCTCCATCGTGTCCGTGCCGGTCGTGACCACCACGCCCTCCCCGGAGTCGGCCGCCGCCACGGCGCGGCGCGCCACCTGGAGCGCCTGGTCAAGGGTCAGCTGCGGCCCGGGGACGCTCAGCAAGGTCTCGGCCTCGAGCGCGTGCGTGGCCGCGAGCCCAGGGAGCGCCTCCAGCAGGCCCGCGGCGTCGAGCGCGGGCACCGCCCGCTCGCCGCGCATCGCGATCGTCCCGCCGACGGCGATCAGCCGGACCGGCCGCTGCTGCGCTGGGGGCGACTGCACCATGGCGGGGCGACCCTATCGCCCGTCGCCGGCCTCCGTCGCCGAAAGCAGGCGCGTCGTTAAGCTCCACAGGATGTCGACGATCGCCGATCTGCTCTCCGATCCCGAGCTGCTCGCCACCGAGTGGGACCTCGACCCGCTTGTCGACGGGCAGGGCACCGCGGGCGTTGAGCGTGACCTCGACGAGGCCACCAACCGTGCGACTGCGTTCTCCGAGCGCTACGCCGGGAAGATCGCCGAGCTCGACGGAGCCGGGCTGGAGCAGGCGATGCGCGAGCTTGCTGAGATCGAGGAGCTCGTCGGACGCGCCGGTTCGTACGCGTCGCTGCGGTTCTCGACCGACACCGCCGACCCGGAGCGGGGGGCGCTGCTGCAGCGTGTCCAGGAGGGCGCGACCGGAATCGAGACGAGGCTGCTGTTCTTGGAGCTCGAGTGGGCCGCGCTCGACGACGCCCACGCCGAGGAGCTGCTCCGGACACCGGGACTCGACTTCTGCCGTCATTACCTGCGCAGCGCGCGCCGCTACCGGCCGCATCTGCTGACCGAGCCCGAGGAGAAGGTGCTGACCGAGAAGTCCATCTCCAGCCAGAGCGCGTGGGCGCGGCTGTTCGGGGAGCTGGTCTCCGCCCTGAGGGTCTCCCTCGACGATCAGGAGCTGACGCTCGACGTCGCGCTCAGCCGCCTGCAGGGGCCCGATCGTGAGCTCCGGCGCCAGGCCGCCGAGGCGGTCTCCCAATCGCTCGCGCCGGGCCTGCGAACGCGCGCCTTCATCTACAACACGCTGGTCTTCGACAAGTCGGTCGAGGACCGCCTGCGCCGCTACCCGACGTGGCTGTCGAGCCGCAACCTCGCGAACGAGGCGTCCGACGAATCGGTGATGGCGCTCATCCAGGCCGTCCGCGCGCGCTACGACATCCCGCAGCGCTGGTACACGCTGAAGGCGCGGCTGCTCGGGATCGACCGGCTCGCCGATTACGACCGCGCGGCCCCGATCGAGACCGAGGACGTGGTGTTCTCCTACGGCGAGTCACGCGAGCTGGTGCTCGACACCTACAACGATTTCTCGGCCGACGCCGGCCGGGTCGTGCGCAGGTTCTTCGACGAGCACTGGATCGACGCCCCGGTCCGGCCCAACAAGCGCGGCGGCGCCTTCTGCTCCTACACCGTGCCGAGCGTGCACCCGTACGTGCTGCTCAACTTCACCGCGCGGCGACGCGACGTGCTGACGATGGCCCACGAGCTCGGGCACGGGCTGCACGCCGCCCTGGCCCAGCCGCAGGGGATCTTCCACCAGTCGACCCCGCTGACGCTCGCCGAGACCGCGTCGGTGTTCGGCGAGACGCTCGTGTTCGAGCGGCTGCTCGCGGCGGTCGACGACGATCAGCAGCGGCTGGCGCTGCTGGCCGACCGGATCGACGGCGCGATCGCGACGGTGTTCCGCCAGATGGCGATGAACCGCTTCGAGCACCTGGTCCACACCGGCCGCCGCAGCGAGGGCGAGCT
>DATKFF010000535.1:0-2050 GCA_035511595.1 Solirubrobacteraceae bacterium
GTTCAAGGCGACGCTCGTGATCGCCAACAAGACCTCCGGCGGCGAGGAGCTGATCGCCCACCTGAAGGGCATGGCCGCCGACGGGGAACGCCACCTCTTCATCGCGGTCGTGCCTCAGGCCGACGGCAAGGGCGACGCCCCGCGCAAGGCGCGTGCGCGCCTGGCGAGCATGCTCGACAAGCTCCGCGAGGCCGGACTGCTGAGCTCGGGGATGATCGGCGACCCCGACCCCTACACCGCCGCGATCAACGCGCTGGAGCTCTTCCGGGTCGACAACATCGTGATCTCGACGCTGCCCGACGAGCGCTCGGGCTGGCTGCGCTCGAACCTGATCGAGCGCGTGCAGAGCGCCAGCCCCGTGCGGGTCGAGCACGTCGTCGTCGACGCCCAGGCCCCCACCGCCACCCCGGCCCAGGTCTCGTGAGGGCGGCGTCCGGACACAGCCTCGGCACGCGGCCCACGACGGACCGCGAAGGCGCCAAGTAGATGGAGGCTGCCTCGATAGCGCATGCCGGTGGGCACGCGCACGACGAGCACCACGGGCCTCCGCCGGCCAACCGCAGCTCTCGGGTCGAGCCGCAGCTGCTGGGGATGCTGCTTTTCATCATCTCCGAGATCATGGTGTTCGGCGGGTTCTTCACCGCCTACTTCTTCATCCGCGTCGCCCAGGGCGACCCGTGGCCGGCGCCCGGCACGACGCTCCCGGTCGAGGTCGCGGGCGTCAACACCGCGATCCTGATCTCGTCCTCGTTCGTGATCCACTGGGCCGAGCAGTGCATCAAGAAAGACAACCACCGCGGCCTGAAGGCCGGGATGTTCCTGACCTTCCTGCTCGGCTGCACGTTCCTGTTCGTGCAGATCAACGAGTACGCGAACATCGGCTTCGCCCCGCAGGACAGCGCCCAGGCGACGATCTTCTTCTCGCTGACCGGGCTGCACGGCGCCCACGTCTTCATCGGGCTCTGCCTGCTGCTGTTCGTCACGATCCGTGCGTTCCGCGGCCATTACAGCGCCAAGGAGCATCGCGGCGTCGAGGTGCCCGGGATCTACTGGCACTTCGTGGACATCATGTGGATCGTCGTCTATACGACGGTCTACATCATCTGACCCCGCTCGCCGTGGGGTCCACCCGGTTCAGCGGTTCGCGGACCAAGCCGAGCAAGGACGCACCGAGCGCCGCTTGCTCTAAAAGCAAGCGAGGCAGGACGCCGCTCCGCGCCGCGTCCACGGAGCGCTGATGCTGAATCCGCTGCGCTCGGAGGGCGAGGCCTTCCAGCTGCTGCTCTACGTGATCGTCGTGGCGGTTGTGGTGATCGTCCTGGTGCTCGCGCTGCGCGCGATCTTCTGAGGCGGCACGGTCTCTAGCCCCTCCCCCAGGAGGCGAGCGGCCTCCGTCCAGGTCGCTCAGCCCGGCACGCCGGATCGTGCGACGCACGACGGACCGAGCCGTGCCGCACACGGTCAGTACCCGCCCGGCGGGCCTGCCCAATCACCGCCGCGCTAAGTCGTCGCTAGGACCCGGCGGGCCGGTAGCCCGAGCAGACCAGGCGCATCCACTCGATGCGCCCGTCCTCGCCCACGCTCAGGTATCCCTGCTGCTCGACCACGAAGCTGCCTTCGGGGTTCGCGACGGAGAGGCGGTAGCGAAGCTGCTCGCGGTCGGCGACGACGCCCGTCTCGACGCTCTCGAGCGCCTCGATGCTGTCCGCGTCGTCGAACCAGCTCCCGAAGACGATCTCGATCACGGCCTCCGGGTCGTCGGCCTCCCAGGAGCGCCGTGGGGTCAGCGCCCGGAACTCGACCTGCGGGTGGAGCAGCTCGCGCAGAGCGTCTCGGTCCTTCGCCGCCAGGGCGCTCGCGAATCTCGTCCCGGTCGCGGCGGCGCTCTCCACGAGCCTATTTGACGGTGATGTGACCGAACATCCCCGCCTGGCGGTGGCCGGGGACCTCGCAGAAGAAGGTGTACGTGCCGGGTTTGAGCGTCACGCTGAAGCTGGAGCTGCCTTTGGCGATGATCTGGGTGTGACCGAGGATCGGGCCCGGGCCGGTC
>DATKFF010000536.1:0-3210 GCA_035511595.1 Solirubrobacteraceae bacterium
CGAGATCCTGCGGGCGGTGGCGCGCGGAATGACGAACAAGGAGATCGCGGACGAGCTCGTGATCAGCGTGCACACCGTCGAGCGACACGTGCAGAACGCGTATCGGAAGATCGACGCCCGCAACCGGGCCGAAGCCAGCACCTACGTCGCGCGCGTCGCGCTGTGAGCACGCCGCGAATGCAATCACGCGCGCCGATCGTTGACCGGTCCGCGCTAGCCCATCGACCAGCGGTGGATCTACGGCGATGTGGGCAGCATGGTTGGGACCTCTTACAGATCACCATTCATGTTTCGCAACATCCTCGTAGCGGTCGACGACTCCCAGGCGGCAGAACTGGCGCTGATACACGCGGTAGACCTCGCCGAGCGCGGTCGCTCGCGCTTGACGCTCCTCACCGCAGCGGCACAGCCGTCACGACTCGCATCGCTGGCGCTTGGGGCCACAGGGATGCTCAGGTCTCTTGAGGGTCTCGAGGCGGAAGCGGAGAAGATCGCGCTGCGCGCCCGCGAACGCCTCCCCAGAGACCTTCCGGTTACGGGGGTGGTGAGCAAAGCACCGGTCAAGCGGGCAATCGTTGACCAGATCACGGCTGGTCACCACGACCTCATCGTCATGGGCTCGCGCGGCGGTGGCGTCCTGCGCTCGACGTTGCGCGGCAGCATCTGTGGTTACGTCCTGCAACGCAGCCCGGTCCCGGTCTTACTCGTGTCAGCCGACCCCTCGCACGATGGCGAATCGGCGAGCTCGCTCGAACAAGACGGCACGCCTGAAGAGCCTGAGCGCGGAGCAGGGGCCGAAGCCGCGTGAAGCCTGGCCGTCAGCCTGCCGACCAAGTGGTGGTGGCGGTCCGCTCGACGAAGCGCCAGGAGCCGTTGCGGCGCGCAAAGCGGTCCTCGTAGCGGCCGCGGCGGATCGGCTCGAGCGGGAGGCCGGGCACCGAACGCGAGAGCGTCCAGTACGCGCGGGCCTCGGCGGTGCCGGCGTCTTCGTCGACCTCGACTATCAGATTGCTGATCGTGTGACTCGTGGTCGAGGTGCCGTCAGGGTTGCTCTGGATCATCGTGCGAGCGGCGGCCTCGATCTCCGTCCGGCCATTGGTGGTCGCGCCGTCGAGCGTGAAGACGGCGTCGGCAAATAGCTCGCCGAGCGCGCCCACGTCCGCGTCGTCGTTGAGGAACGCGTACAACGAGACCAGGTTCTGGATGGCTTGCTCGCTCGACATCGCCTATCGAATCGGCGACGTGGGCGTACGAGCCGGGTCACCGGTCCTCGCGACGCCGAGCAGCCCGCCACCCGTGGCGTCCAGCACCTGCCCGGTTATCCAGCGGGCGTCGTCGGAGGCGAGAAACGCGACGATGTCACCGATGTCGCCGGGCTCGCCCGCCCGGCCGAGGGCGGTCTGGGCATCAGCCCATGCCCGCGCGGTCGGGTCGGCGAGCCAGCCGCTCATCCTGGTGTGCGTGGGGCCGGGCGCGACAGCGTTGACAGTGATCTGCCGCTCACCGAGGTCCCACGCAAGCGTCCGCGTCATCGTGTTGACCGCCCCCTTGGTCATCGCGTACATCGTCACCATCGGGCTCGCCAAGTACGAGGCCGCGGACGAGATGTTGATGATCCGGCCGCCGTCTGGCATGCGGCTCAGCCCGTGCTGGATGATGAACAGCGGCGCCTTGACGTTGATCGCGAACTGTCGGTCGAAATCGTGTTCGGCGATCTCGTGGATGCGTCCGTACACGGCATCGCCGGCGTTGTTGACGATGATGTCGACGCGGTCGGTGTGCTCATCGAACGCGTTCCAGAGCGCCTCCGCCGAACGGGGCGTCCCGAACTCGGCCTGAATCGGGAACGCCGAGCCGCCCGCGGCCTCGATCTCCGTGACCGTCTTCTGCGCGGCGTCCTCATTGACGGCGTAGTGCACGCCGACGCGGGCGCCGTCAGCCGCGAGGCGCTTGGCGGTGTACCGGCCGATGCCGCGGCTGGCGCCGGTAACCAACGCCGTCTTTCCTTCGAGCTTGGTCATCTCGACGTCACTTCCGGTCGATGGTGGGTGGTGCCTTCGGCTGGCCCTCGCGCGGGGCGAGAGCTGTTCCTACAGGGAGTACCGAAGCTCCCCTCGAATTCGGATGGACTGAGGGTCAGAAGGACCCGGCCGCGGGTCGCGCCACGTGTCCGCGACGGCCGGGTTGACCAGCTCTGGCAGGAACGTCATCGAGCGTTTCCGATGGTGTTCCAGCAGCCCGACCGCTCGGACTTGACAACACCGATGCGGATGTGGAAGGCTGCAATAGCAAATAGCAGTCTTGTGTCACGCGTTCACGCGTATCGGTGAGATCGCTATCGAGGAGAGGCTGAGCACCGTTGAAAGAGATGACCTACGTCGCCGCGACCGGCGCCTTGGGCTCGGGGGTTGACCGAGCCTCGCTGTGGACGGCGCTCGAGGAGCATCCCGCGTTCATCGCGGCCGATGCCGGGACCACCGACGCTGGAGCCTTCGCGCTCGGATCCGGCGAGACCGCGTTCTCCCGCGCCGCGGTGAAGCTGGATCTCGCCGCGGTCCTCGAGGCGGGCATCACGGCGGGGGTCCCGGTGATCATCGGCTCGGCCGGCACGGCCGGGGCCGACGGGCATGTCGACTGGGTCCTGGAGATCGCGGCGGAGGTGGCGGCAGAGATCGAGGAGCGAGTCCGCACGTTCGCGATCTACTCGGAGCAGAGCACCGAGATGCTGGAGGAGCAGCTGGGAGCGGGCCGGATCCGAGCGCTTCGGCATGCCTCAGAGCTGACCGTGGAAGACGTGGGGCGATGCGAGCGCGTGGTTGCGATGATGGGCGTCGAACCGCTTCAGGACGCGCTGGCTCACGGCGCCCAACTGATCGTTGCGGGACGCTGCAGCGACGCAGCCCTGTTCGCGGCACTGCCGCTGCAGCACGGTTTCCCCGCGGGCCTCGCGTGGCATGCGGGCAAGGTCGTCGAATGCGGGACGCTGGCCTGCGAGACCATGGGTCCTGGGGTGATGCTCGTGACCGTGCGCGAGGACTCTTTCAGCGTTCGTCCGATTGGTGAAGGCCTGCGCTGCACGCCGCAGAGCGTTGCCGCCCACAGCCTCTACGAGACCGCAAATCCGTTTTTCTTCGCGGAGCCGTCTGGCACGCTCGACATCGCCAATGCCACCTACGAGGCGGAGACCGCGACCTCGGTGCGCGTGCGCGG
>DATKFF010000537.1:0-13907 GCA_035511595.1 Solirubrobacteraceae bacterium
CCGGCGGCGCGGCCGTCGCGGGGGGAGGAGGACTTGCCGCATCGGGTGGTGGCGTCGCGCTTGGGGCCGGCCACGTCGCGACCCTGATCGCGGCCGCGGTGGCGACCGCCGGCGGCGCGGTCGAGATCCAGCACACGATCGCTGCACCCCCCCGCCCCGCCGCACGCGTGCACATCGTGGCCAAGCACCCGAGGTCCTACGTGCCGCTCGGCGCGCAGCCGACTCCACCCTCGACCTACGCGGCGACCACGAGCTTTGCGTCCGCCGCCGCGGCCACCGAGGCCGTGACCACGCCGCCGGCGAAGGTCCGCCCGCTGGTCGCACGCCGGCCCGCCGCCAAGCACAAGCTGCGCCAGTCGCCCCCGTCGGGCACCGGTGGCGGCGCGCTCGTCGGGTCCGCGACCCCCACCCCGGCCGCCACGAGCTCCAGTGGCACCGGCACGGGCCTCACCACCGATCCGACCCTGACGGGCGACGGGACGACGAGCGGAACCGGCACGGCGACCGGCAGCTCGACCGGCACGGGTGGCTCCGCCGGCACCGGCACCGGCAGCACCAGCACCGGCGGGACGAACGGCGGCACCAGTAGCGGGACCTCGGGCAGCGGCTCGACCATGAACACGACCAACGACGGGTCCTCCTCACCGGGTACCGGCTCGGGAACCGGGACGTCAGGCACGGGCTCCGGCTCCAGCTCCACGGGCTCGGGCACCACCAGCTCGAGCTCTGGAACGAGCTCGTCTGGGAGCAGCAGCACGACGGTCGCCCCGAAGTGAGCCGCCGAGCCGCTGGGACATCGAACCCGGCCCCCTAGCGAGATCGACCCCTACCTCGAGAAGCTCGACCACGAGCAGGTGCTCGTACGACGAGGCCAGCGCTCTGGGCTGTTCACGTTCGTGGCGGTCCACTCCACCGTACGCGGGCCGTCGCTTGGCGGTTGCCGGATGTGGACCTACGACGACCCCCGCGCCGCGCTCGGGGACGTGCTGCGGCTGTCCCGCGCGATGACCTACAAGGCCGCCGTCGCCGACCTTCCCCTCGGCGGCGGCAAGGGCGTGATCATGATCCCGCCCCACGTCCGGCTCTCACGGGAGCGCCGCCACGCCGCGCTGCTCGACTTCGCCGACACCGTGGAGGCGGTCGACGGCGCATACATCACCGCCGAGGACGTCGGCACCTCGAGCCGTGACATGACGGTGATCGGCGAGCGGACCAGCCACGTGGCGGGCCTCGCCCGCAGCCGCGGTGGGTCCGGCGACCCGAGCTCGTTCACCGCGCTCGGGATCGAGTCAGCGATCCGCGCCTCGTGTGAGCGCGCCTTCGGAACCGACTCGCTGCGCGCGCGCTCGGTCTGCGTGATCGGGACCGGGCACGTGGGCTCACGGGTCGCCAAGCGCTGCGCCCGCGCGGGAGCGAAGCTCCTGCTCGCCGACGTCGACGCGGCCAAACGGCCACTGGCCGAACAGCTCGGGGCGCGGTGGACGACGCCGGAGCGCGCGCTCGAGGCGGAGGTCGACGTGCTGGCGCCGTGTGCGCTAGGCGGCGTCCTCAGCGAGGAGACCGTCCCGCGGCTGCGCTGCCGGGTGATCGCGGGCGCCGCCAACAACCAGCTGTCCGACGACGGCGTCGCGGATCTCCTCGCGACTCGGGGGATCCTGTGGGCGCCCGACTTCGTCGCGAACGCCGGCGGCATCATCAACATCGCCGAGGAGCTCAGCGGCGGCTATGACGCCGCCGTCGCGCGGCGGCGCGTGCGCGGGATCGCGGACACCCTGCGGCAGGTCTTCCAGGACTCGGACTCGAGCGGGGCGACGCCGCTGACCGCCGCGATGGAGCTCGCGCGCCGGCGCTTGGCCGCCGCTAAAGACTGAACTGCGGGCGCTCCACGCCCTCGGGCAGCCGGCCCTCCTCATCGAGCTTGTCCAGATGCGCGGCGAGCGTCGCGGCGGCCGCCGGCCGCAGCGCGGCGGGGGCGTCGCTCCAGGCGTCATCGAGCAGCTCGTCGACGGTTCGCCGGCCGGCGGCCAACGCGGCCAGCAGCCGCCGCTCACGTTCGAGCCGGTGGGCGATGTACTGGTCGAGCTTCGCGGCAGGGTCGTCGACCAGCGGCCCGTGGCCAGGGGCGATCAGCGCGATCTCACGCTCGCGCAGCCGCGCGAGCGCCGCGAGGTACGCCCCGAGCGCGCCCGGATATGGGGTGATGAACACGCTCCCCTCGCCCAGCACCGCGTCGCCGGTGAAGACGAGCTCGTCGCCACCCCGCCGCAACGCAAACGCGAGGTGGTCCGGCGCATGGCCGGGGGTCGAGAGGGCCTGGAGCGGACCCGCGGTGTCGCCGTCGGCCAGCAGCAAGTTGGGCTCGCCCCGGGCCGCCGCGAGCGCGGCGTCCGGGAACCGCCGGCGGATCTCCGGCACCGCCTCCGCGTGATCGGGGTGGTCGTGCGTGAGCGCGATCCCGCCGAGGCCGCCGCGCGCCTGAAGCTCGCCCGCCAGCGCCTCGAGATGCTCGTCGAGCGCCGGTCCCGGGTCGATCAGCCACGCTGGGTCGCGACCCACGATCCATGAATTCGTGCCGGTCAGAGTGAACGGTCCCGGGTTCGAAGCGCGGATCCCGACGACGTCGTAATCGGGCAGTTCGAGCCGTGTCATGGGGAAATCGGCGCGGCCGTCCGGGTGCTCGCGGATCGCGGCAGCCTTGAACGCCCGCCTTGACACCCTCCTCCCCCCCGACCACAATCGCCTTTCCTGAGCGGGTCGCCGCTCGCGGGGGCAGATACGAGTACCGACCAGGAGGGGCACATGGAGTACACGGTAATGACCGCTGCGGTAGATCAGCTGGCGCCGCATTTCGACGGCCAGCTGCTGCAGCCCGGCGACGAGGGATACGACGAGGCCCGGCGGGTGTGGAACGGGATGTTCGACCGCGAGCCCGCGCTCATCGCCCGCTGCCACAGCCGCGGCGACGTCGTCGCCGCGGTCAGGTTCGCGCGGGAAGGCTCACTGGCGATCGCGGTCCGGGGCGGCGGTCACTCCGCCGTCGGCCACGGCACCTGCGATGGAGGCGTGGTGATCGATCTCTCCCCGATGCACGCCGTCGAGGTCAACCCCGAGGCCCGTACCGCGCGGGCGCAGGCGGGCGCGACATGGGGGCAGTTCGACGCCGCCACCCAGGAGCACGGCCTCGCGGTGACCGGCGGGCGCTTCTCCACCACCGGCATCGCCGGTTTGACGCTCGGAAGCGGAAGCGGCTGGCTCGAACGCAAATGCGGGCTGACCGCCGACAACCTGCTGTCGGTCGAGCTAGTGACGGCCGATGGCCGCGTGCTCCCGGCCAGCGCCACCGAGAACCCCGAGCTGTTCTGGGGGCTCCGCGGCGGCAGCGGCAACTTTGGGATCGTGACGTCGTTCGAGTACCGCCTGCACCCGATCGGACCGATCATCTACGGCGGCATGCTCATCTCCCTGCCCGACCGCGGCGTCGAGCTGCTCCGGTTCATGCGCGAGTACATGCGCGAGGCGCCCGATGACCTCGGCGCGGGCGTGGCGTTCGTCAGCGCTCCCCCGGAGCCGTTCGTCCCTCCCGAGATGCACTTCAAGCCGATCGTCGGCACGATCATTTGCTGGACGGGGGACCACGAGGAGGGGGAGCGAGTAATCGCCCCGATTCGTGAGGCCGCGCAGCCGGTGATGGACATGGTCCAGCCGATGCCGTACGTGGCGCTTCAGTCGATGCTCGACGCGGGCGGTCCCCACGGAACGCGCTCGTACATGAAGGCCGAGTTCCTGGAGGAGTTGAGCGACGAGGCGATCGTGAAGCTTGCCGACCATGGAGCACGGCGCGCCGGACCAATGACGCAGATCATCCTCGAGCCGATGGGTGGTGCGATCGGCCGTATGGACGAGAACGAGATGGCGCTCGGACGCCGGGACGTGCCGTGGTGCTACCACGCGCTGGCGATGTGGATGGAGCCTGATCAGCAGACGGCCGACGCACACGTCGAGTGGGCGCGCGCGCTGTCGGCCGACCTGGCGCCGCACGCGACGACCGGCGTGTACCTGAACTTCACCTCCGATGGCGGGGAGGAACGGGTCCGCTCGAGCTACGGACCCGAGAAGTACGCGCGGCTGCAGGCGCTCAAGGATCGCTACGACCCGAGCAACCTGTTCAGGCTCAATCAGAACATCCCGCCGTCGGCGGCGAGCTAACCAACCGACGATAAGCGCCCGGCCTGGTCCTCACGCCCGAGGATCAGGTCGGCCAGCGCCTCGGCGAGCTGCGCGCAGCGCGGCCGCCGACGATCAAACGTGCCCGCCACGGCCGTGATCTCCGCGCTCGTCAGCCCGAAGTCCGTGGCCGCCCTGAGAATCATCAGGTAGCGCAGCACCTCGTTTCCAGCGGGTGATCGTGACGACGCCTCCATGGGTATTTCGTATACCCGTGCGGCGGCAGCCTGTACCGGTTCTTGCTTGCGGCGCTGCGGCGTCGTCACTTATCCTGGCCGAACCGACAGGTGCCCGGCAGGGGCCAATCGGCGGAGCCAATCCATCACCGCGGGAGAATCAGTGTCCAAGAAGCTTCGTACGGCAGCGCCATCCATCGCGATCGCAATTGCCGCAACGCTGTTGTGGGCGGGGGCAGCATCCGCCAACCCGGTCTTTCTGCCCACGGTCACGCAGGAGATCCAGCATGACCAGGCGGCCGGAAGGATCACTCCGCCCGCGCCCCCGTGTCCGCAGTACTCGCTGGGCGTGTCCTGCACGCCCGTCCCGGAGACGCCCGCGCTCGGCGTCCCGTATCCGGGCAACATGGCCTACTACGGCGGGCACGTCCAGGTCACCCCGCAGGAGTACCTCGTCTACTGGGGCTGGGGCGAAGGTGGCGCGTGGCCGAACGGCACGACCTGCACCTCGACGTCGCTGACCGAGGGCGCGTTCAGCGCGACGCTTCCGTGCGACCCCGATGGCGCCGGCAAGTACGTCGCCGATTTCCTGCAGCAGGTTGGCGGCACGCCATGGGCGGGCGTCCAGACCCAGTACTACCAGACCAATTCCTCGGGAGCTCAAACGCACGTCACCAACCCGAGCGAGCAGCTGGCGGGAATCTGGGTCGACGACAGCGACCCCAACACGTTGCCCAAGACCTCGTCAAGCAACGCCGCCGGGTCGACCAACACGCTCACGGTGCTCGGGCAGGAGGCGCAGGCGGCGGTCGCGCACTTCGGCATCACCGACCTGAACGACGCCAACATCGTGATCGTTCAGCCGCCGGGCCTGAGCGATCCCAATGCCCTCTCGCAGGGCTACTGCGCGTTCCACGACTACACCTATCCCGGCGTCGCGGGCGGGGACTACAACGGGATCCAGCAGGGGATCTCCTACTCGAACATCCCCTACCAGCTCGCGATCAACTCCGGTGGCACGAACGTGTGCGGCGAGAACGCCGTCAACAGCGGCGCCCAGGGCAAGCTCGACGGCTTCTCGATCGTGACCGGGCATGAGATGGAGGAGACCGTCACCGACCCCGGCGCGGAGGACGTCGTCGGCAGCAGCCCGACCGACCTGGGCGGCTGGTACGACACGATCGACGCCAACGAGAACGGGGACAAGTGCGCTTGGGTCGGCCTCGACCCGCTCACCGGCACAGGCACGGTTCCGATCCCCGGAGCGATCGGCGACATCAAGGGCAACGCCGGATCGACGTTCGCCGTGCAGGCGCTGTGGAGTAACGCGGCCGACGAGGGCACCGGTTGGTGCGCGGGCGCGGGGACGGACTCGCCGCTCCCCTCATCCGGCTAGGCCCCAGACGTGAAGGCGGGCGGCCGAGCGTCGAGCTCAGCCGCCCGCTATTTGCTCGCCGCCGCTTCCCTGCGGGCGGCCTCCACCGGATTCCGCAGCGTCCCGATCCCGTCGACCTCGGTTTCGACGACGTCGCCTGGCTGCAGACTGCGCTGGGGCGACATGAACTCTCCACATCCCCACGGAGTTCCCGTGAGGAGAAGGTCGCCTGGGTCCAGCGAGAAACTCGCCGAGCAGAACTCGATCAGCTCGGCGACGCCGAAGATCATCTCCGACGTCGAGGAGTCTTGGACCGTTTGCCCGTTCACCCGCGTTCGCAGGTTCAGGACCTGCGGGTCAGGAACTTCGTCGCGCGTCACGACTAGCGGTCCAACCGGGCAAAAGGTGTCAAGGCTCTTGCCGCGAACCCATTGACCGTCGCCGAACTGGAGGTCCCGCGCCGACACATCGTTGGCGACCGTGTACCCAAACACGTGCTCGAGTGCCCGCTCACGGCTGACCCGGTACGCGTGCGAGCCAATGACCACACCGAGTTCCACCTCCCAGTCGACTCGCTGTGTGACTTCTGTGGGGATTGTGATCGCCGCATCGGGGCCCACGACGCTCGACGGAAATTTTGCGAAGACGAGCGGAACGCGTGGCGGCTCCATCCCGGTCTCGCGAATGTGATCCATGTAGTTGAGACCTATCGCGACGATTTTCCGGGGGCGAAACGGAGCGACCAGCAGTGCATCCGGCCTCGGCAATCCCGCCTCGCCGACGACGCGCTCCAGCGCTCCCGGGCCAGCCTGAATAGCGCCGGTGGCGCCGCCCGGAAAACTGACAGGTACGAGCTCGCCCTCGACTTCCACGACGAGCTCGATCGCGCCGTCGATCATCGCCGATCCTATGCGCACGACGGTGGGCTTTCTCGGCGCGTGATCAACGAACCGCACCGCGTGCGGCCACCGGCCACCAGCCGACCATCCGGCCGTTACGGTGGATAACGACCTCATTCTGCATGTTGGTTGTTCCGCAGGCGTGGTTGGGGACGATGCTCACCATGTCCCCGATCTCCAGCGGAGGCTCGTTTGCGGAGAGGCGAACTCGTGCGTGTTCTTCAAAAAGCTCATCGATCTGGGCCAGTGGCCGCTCGCGGATAAGCCCGTAGCCTTCTACCCCGGGCGCCTCAGCCGGATCAGTCGTGAGCGTCTTGGAACCGGCGTCCAGGATCGCTCGGTCCGATGTGGGTCGGCTGACGACCGTCGCGTGGATCAGGAGAGCGCAGTCCTCGAGCGACACCGAGCCGTTCGCGATGCACGCCCTATCCCCGTATACGTACGTGCCGACCCGAAGCTCCGTGATCACCCCGGACTCGTGAGTGGAAAACGCGGTCTCCGTACCGCCGCCACTCACACAATCGACGGGTAGTCCGGCTGCTTCGATCGCGGCCCGGGCGGCCTGGAGGAGAACAGGGGTCTGGGGACCCGTTGGGTACGTCATCAGCCCGGCGAACCGCAGGCCAGGGAGCTGATCGACCAACAGCGCAAGCTCGCGTGCTTCCCCGGGCGACTGCACGCCGGTGCGACCGAGCCCGGTGTCACATTCGACGAGGAAGTCGACCTCGAGACCCCGCGCCGACACCGCGGCGGACATCTGCCTTGCGACGTTTGACGAATCGGCCGCCGTGGAGATCTTCGACTGGCGAGCGAGACCGCAGAGCCGCTCGAGCTTGGCCGCGCCCAATAGCGGATACGCAACGAGCACATTCTCGATGCCGGCGGCGACCATGGCCTCGGCCTCCGTGATCTTCTGACAGGTGACGCCCACCGCGCCGGCGTGGATCTGGCGATGCGCGATTGCCGGCAGCTTGTGGGTCTTGACATGCGGTCTCAGTGCGAGTCGGTGGGCGTCACAGTAGTTCTGCATCCGCTGGATGTTGCGATCGACCCGCTCGAGGTCGACGCTCGCGTACGGTGTGTCGACGCCGCCAGGCGCCGACGCGTCAGTCGCCAAGCAGTACCACCGCATCGGCCTCGATATGGAACCCGACAAGATCGGTCTGAATCGTCGTGCGCGCGGGACGAGGCTCCCCGAAGATCTCCCGGTAAACCCGATCCATCTCGTCGAAATGAGCGAGGTCACTCAGGTACACGCCCACGCGGACGGCTCGTGCAAGCGAACCACCCGCGGCGGCAGCAACGGCCTGTAGGTTCGCGAACACCTGCCGGGCCTGGCGTTCGATCGAGCCGTCGACGAGCGAGCCGTCGGGCGAATACGGTCCCTGACCGGAGAGGAAAAGGAACCGGTCCGCGACGATCGCCTGTGAGTAGCCGCCAGATGGGGCCGGCGCGGCTGAGGTGTTCACGGGTTCAATCGTCATGACTTCGGTCCCGTCAAGCCGTAGCGGGGCAGCCAATAGCTCTCGTACAGCTCGGCGTGGCGAGCGTTGCAGAAGATGCGCTCCGCGCCACCGACCGTCTCGGCCCAGTACCGACCCGGCACGAGCTGTCCGCAGAGCTCGCAGACGACGTGGTACGGCTCGAGATATCCCACCGGGCTGCTGTGCCATTCACCCATCGATACTCCTTTCATCGCTGAACCCGTACCGATCGCGCGCCGCTTCGGGGGTGACGAAGCCCTCAGCGATGTCGCGTCTGATCAGCTCGGGGTCGCGCTCTGCCGCGTCGCCGTAACCGCCACCGCCGGGCATCACGATCCGGACCTGGTCGCCGTCGTGAAGCGTGACCCCCGAGAACTTCGACGGCGAGATCGTCCCGAACTCTTCGACGAAGGTCCTCCACTCACGGCTCCCGGCGCGCCTCACCCAGAGACCGCCGACAGCGCCCGCCTGGCCGCCCAGGATTCCCCACGGCTCGGTGCGCATCCGGTTGAGCAAGGCGCTGACCGTCACTTCCGGCACGGTCACCGTGAATATCCGCTCGCCGCCCAAGCCGCCTCGGAACTTCCCGGCGCCACCGGAATCAGGAGTCAAGCGGTAGGACTCGATTCGGAACGCCGGATATCGCGTCTCGAACACCTCAACCGGCGTGTTACGGCAGTTCCCATTGATCGTCACGATCATGTTGTTGCCATCCGCCCCGGGCCGGCCGCCCCAGCCGACGCCCTCAAAGTGGAAGTGTGCGTAAAGACTGCCCGTCCGCGGATCACGACCACCGAACAGGAACGGCGAGGAGGTTCCGCCGCAGGCGGCCACGATCCGTTCGGGAATCGCAGGCGCCAGCGCGCCGAACACCATGTCCGTGATCCGCGGGCTGGTCTCGGTGTTCCCGCCGGCCACCGGAGCAGGAAACTCGCAGTTCACGATCGTCCCTCTCGGGGCGATGATCGTAAACGGCCGATAGCACCCCTCGTTTCGGGGGATCGTCGGATCCGTCAGATGCAGGAACGCGTTGTAGATCGCTGATGCGGTGACCGCGTAGATTGCGTTGACGGGACCCGCCGCCTGCCGGGCCGAACCAGTGAAGTCGGCGATTACCTCACCTCCCTCGATCGTCAGCTGCAACTTCATGGGGAAGGGCTCGGCGCCAATGCCGTCGTCTTCGATCGCGTCCTCGAAGCTGTAGACGCCGTCTGGAATTCGCTCGATCTCCGCACGCATCCGCCGTTCGGCGATCTCGATCAATTCTTCGCTGGCCGCTCTGAACAGCTCGATGCCGTGAGTCTCGATCAGCTTATGCAGCCGGTCCTCACCGAGCTGCAGCGAGCCGATCATCGCGCGGAAGTCTCCATACGTCACACGCGGCGTGCGGTGATTGGAGAGGATCATGTTCCACACATCGGGAACGTCCGCGCCGCGACGCTTGATCTTCACCGGCGGGACCAGCAGACCCTCCTGGAAGATCTCGGTCGCATCCCCCGAAAGCCCACCCGGAGTCTTCGCTCCGACCTCGGACATATGCGCGACATTTGCTACGAAGGCCACGAGCTCCCTCTCCCAGAACACGGGCCGAAGCAGCATGTGCTCGGGCACGTGGCCGGAGCCGCGGTAGGGGTCGTTGTGGACGATTACATCGCCTTCCTCGAATGAGTCGAGTCCGAGCTCGGCGATCGTCCACTCGACGGTGAACTTGATGGTCCCGATCTGGGAGGGGCAGAACTCGGCCTGGGCGAGCATCTCGCCGTTGGTGCCGAAGATCACGCACGAGAAGTCAAGCGACTCGTTGAAGATCGGGGAGTACGACGTCGTCATCATCGTCACTCCCATGTCGCGGCATGTGCTCGTGAGGTAGTTGTCGATCACAGTCAGAGTTACCGGGTCGACACCTAGACGCCGGGTCATCGGCCATCCTCGCTCGTGAGGATCATGCTCCCGTGCGGGGAGCGGCGGGCCGTCATCCCAGGCGGGACAAGCGTGGTGGAACCATCCTCCTGCACCAGTAACGGCCCTTCGTAGTCCGTATCCGGCGATAGACCGCCGCGGTGGATGACTGTGGTCTCGATCCACCCGTGGCCGCGGAAGAAGACATCGCGCTTGGATGAGCCCTGGTGATTACCAGATGCGGCCGGGTCGCTTAGTTCGACTCTCCCGCGACGACCGATCGCGGTGACCTTGAAGCTCACCAGCTCGATCGTCTCGCCGTCGATCGCATAGCCGTATCGCTGTCGATGCATCTCGGCGAAGCGCGCCAAAGCCCGCTCGAGCGCGGCTGCCGATACCTCGCCGTCGTCCAGCGGAACCTCGTGCTCATAGTTTTGCCCCAGGTAGCGCATGTTGATCGCACGGGCAATCTCCGCACTGCCCGAGAAGCCTTCCTGGTGAAGTTCATCGACCGCGCGTGCCGTGATTCGTTCGAACTGGCGGTGAACCTCCGGAGCGTCGACGTCCGTGGAGCGGAAGGCCTGCGTCCACACCTTGTCGACACGCAGGTCTGCGAGCAGCAGACCGACGGCCGAGAATACCCCTGGGAATGGGGGGATCACGACGCGCGGGATGTCGAGCGAGCGAGCCACCGCGGCAGCGTGAAGCGGTCCGGCTCCCCCAAATGCGAGGAGGGAGAAGCGCCTGGGGTCATGACCTCGCTCAAGCGAAACCATCTTGATGGCGTTTGCCATGTTCTCATTTGCGATCTCGACGATCGAGGCCGCGAGCTCCGTCGCGTCCATCTCGAGCTCGTCGCCAAGCCGGTCGAGGACGGCGTGGGACCGCTCAGCGTCGAGCCGCATCCGCCCGCCGAGGAAGAAGCCAGGATCGAGCCGGCCGAGAACGAGGTTTGCGTCGGTCACCGTGGGCTTGTCGCCCCCGCGGCCGTAGCACGCCGGGCCGGGCTGGGCGCCCGCGCTAGTCGGACCAACGCGAAGGAAGCCGCCGCGATCGACCCACGCGATGGAACCCCCGCCGGCTCCGATTGACTTGACGTCGATGACGGGCACTGCAGCCGGCAGGCCCCACTCGATTTCATACTCGGTCGTGTGCCGCTGATGCCCGTCCACGATCAAGCCGACGTCTGCGCTGGTGCCGCCCATGTCGAGCGTCAAGATGTCCGCAATCCCTTCGATGACCGCGATCCGCTCCGTTGCGATCATTCCCCCGGCAGGTCCGGACATGATCGTCTGAACCGGCGCCTCGGCGGCGGCGTCCGAGAGCATTGCACCGCCGTTGGACTTCATGATCGTCCAGGTTCGGCACATGCCGACCCGACGCAGCTCCTCGTCCAGACTCATCACATATCGCCGCAGCAGCGGCTTGAGGTACGCGTCGGCGATCGTCGTGTTGGCGCGCTCATACTCGCGCCAGATCGGCGCGACCTCATGCGACACCGACACAGGGATGTCGCCGAGCTCCTCAGCGACGATCCGCCTCACCGCCTCCTCGTGTCCGGTGTTGAGGTAGGCGAACAGCAGACAGATCGCCACGGCCTCTGCACCCTGAGCCCGTAACTCGGCGCACAGCGCCCTCACGTCGTCCTCCGCGACTGGGCGAAGGACATCTCCGGCAGCGGTCAGTCGCTCATCGACACCGAGGCACATCCGTCGGCCGCCGACAAGCGGCTCAGGCTTTGTCCAGGTCAGGTCGTACAGAACCTTCCGGTTGATCCGCTGGATGTAGGGGGTGTCCTCGAGCCCCTTCGTGGTGAGCAGACCGACCTTGCATCCGGTGCGTTCGATCAATGCGTTGGTGCCCACGGTCGTCCCGTGGGTGAAGCGCTCCACCGAGTCGCCGTCAAGGTTCCCGTCATCGAAGGCGGTCGTGATCGCGCGCCCCGGGGCGTCCGGGCGCGAGGAGGTCTTAAGTGCGGTGAGCGTTCCCCTCTCCGTATCGAGGGCGATGAGGTCCGTGAAGGTGCCGCCCGTGTCGATACCGACCTGCAATCGCACTACGCCTCCTCTCGCGGACTCGCGCTACCGGTTTAGGTGCCCGCCGGAAAATGGCCGACGTCGATGGTGGAGGCGGCCCTCAAGTGACTCTCCATCGCTGCGGCCGCGGCGTCGGGATCGCGTCGGGCGATCGCGTCCGCGATCCGCTGATGCTGCTCGGCCACTGTCGCAAGCTCCTCACGGCTCAGATGCGATTCGGACTCCTCCCAGAGGAGCGAGACTGCGTCCAAAAAGCTCCGGTTGACTCCAGCGAGTATGCGGTTCGTCGAACCGGTGGCGATCAACTCGTGAAAAGCGCGGTCAACGGCCAGCACCCGGCGTATGTTTGCCACGTCCGCAGCGAGTTCGCGAATCTCCGCTGCCAATGCCGCGAGTCGAGCGAGGTCCCGATCCGAGCCTCGCGTCGCCATCCACGCCGCCGCAGGCGGCTCCACGATCAGGCGAAACTCGTACAGGTCGCTCCAGACCGGCTCAAGCCGGTTCTCCCTCCGGAGTGCCTCCTGCATCACGGGGCTGAGGAAATTCCAGTCCTCGTTTGGCCGCACCTCGGTGCGCTTCCCATGCTGGACGCGGACGAGTCCGAGCATCGAAAGGTTCTGTAGCACCTCCCTCGCAACAGTCCGGCTGAACCCGAACCGGTCGACAAGCTCTTCGGCCGACGGGAAGGGGTCTCCAGGGGCCAGTCGTCCCGCAACCACGTCGGCCGCGAGCACGACCGCCGCTCTTTCGTGCAAGCGAGACTCCCGCAGGAACAGGTCGTCGGAAGGGGTGGCGGAAAGGGAGCTCATAACGGCTTTGTGGACACTGGCAGGCAGGCTAAGTCATCATCTTAGCATCAGAGTCTGAGGAAAGCAACCGCGCCATCCGTCGAGACCGGGCGCTACCTCTACGCTTGCAGTCGGATTCTCTGTAGGTTATCATCACTGATGTCATGTCTGAAATGACCGCCCTCGTCTTCGACGGTCCCGGCAGGATGGTCGTCGAACCGCGGCAGCGCCCCAAAGCCGCTCCCGGCGAGGTGGTCGTCGCAGTTTCTGCGGCGGGGATCTGCGGCTCCGAGCTGACGAGCTTCACCGGGGACAGCACCCGGCGCCCACCGGGGCGCGTTTTCGGTCATGAGATTGCCGGCACCGTCACATCGGTCGGCCCGGGTTCTCCTGCCGAGCTCCTCGGGCGCCGGATCGCCGTGAATCCCCTGATGCCCTGCGGGCGGTGCCCCACATGTGCCAGCGGCCGGACCAACGCTTGCCCTAACCGCTCGCTGCTAGGCATGCAGGTCGACGGAGGCTTCGCCGAGGAGGTCGCAGTCCCAGCCTCCGCAGCGCGTGAGCTGGGCGACCTCGGGGACATCCCCGGCACGCTGGTTGAGCCACTCGCGAACGCCGTACACGTCGCCAGGCTGCTTCCTGGGGTGATCGGCGAGCATATTCTGGTCTTCGGGGCGGGCGCGATTGGCCTTTGTGTGGTCAGCGTCCTTCGCCATGCGGGTGCCGGCACGTTAACCGTCGTCGATCCGGTGCCGGCCCGCCGCGAACTGGCGCTTCGTGCCGGCGCTCAAGCCGCGCTGGAGCCGGAGAGGACACCGGAACTCGGTGAAGCGGATCACGTCGTGGACGCCGCCGGGGTGACGAGCTCGCGTCGTCAGGCAATCTCCAGCTGCGCGGCCGGTGGCTCGATAGTTCTGCTCGGTCTACACACGGCGGAGAGCGAGCTGCCGATCAATGCGGCTGTCGCGAAGGAGCTCACCTTCCAGTGCTCCTACGCGTACACCGCCCGTGACTTCGAGGCGGCGC
>DATKFF010000538.1:0-4714 GCA_035511595.1 Solirubrobacteraceae bacterium
CCGGGGCGAGGAACAGCAGCACGAACACCGGCATCTGGATCAGCGCGCCGGCCTGCTCGGTGCGCAGGAACATTGCCACCCCGCACGCCCACAGCGCGGCGACCAGGTTCAGCACGACGCCGAGCCCGAGCAGCCCGAACAGGTCGATCCCGCTGCCGTAGACGTTCATGCCGGCGATCACCGCGGCGATCGTGACGACCGTGCCGGTGAGCGCCCAGCGCAGCAGCGCCCCGACGACGTAGCCGGCGATGATCCCGCTGCGCCGCGGCGCGCTCAGCATCAGACGGCGGGCGAAGCCTGAGTCGAAGTCGCGCGCGATCGCAAAGCCCGTGAAGACCCCGCCGAACGCCGCCGACTGCAGGAACACGAACACGAACTGGAACGACGTGTAGCCGGGCGGGTAATGGAAGTTCGGGAGGTCGCTGATGCGCGAGAGGCCGCCGGCGAACGCGATCAGGAAGAACAGCGGGAAGATCAGCGACGGCACGAGCACGGCCGGGTTGACCAGCGTGTTGTGGATCGAGCGCCAGGAGACCCCGCGGACGACGTTGAGGAACTGCCTCATAGTCGCGCCAGCCTCGACTTCATGACCCGCTGCGACAGCGTCACGCTGATCACGAGCAGCGCAAGCGCGAATCCGATTCCGAGCTCCAGCGCCTGCGCGTTCCATCCCGTGATCACGAGGCTGCGGAGCGACTCGAGCAGGTAGGAGACCGGGTTGTAGGTGGCGACGTCGCGGAACCACGCGGCCTTGATCAGGTTCCGCGGCAGGCTCGAGGAGCTCAGGAACAGCGTCACGAAAAGCAGCGGGAAGATCCCCTGTACCGCCTCGCCGGTCCCGAACCGCAGCGCCAGAAGCTCGCCGAGGCTGGCGAACGCGAACGAAATCAGAATCGAGATCCCGATCACGAGGATCGCGCCTCCGACGCCGCTGGCGAAGGTGACGCCGGTCGCCACTCCGACGAGCAGGTAGACGATCGCCTGGATGACTCCGAGCACGAACGCGCCGCCGAGCTGCCCCACGAGCAGCGCCTCGGGTCGGAGCGGCGTCAGCGACAGGCGGCTGAGGAAGCCGGTCTCGATGTCACGCGCCATGTCGACGCCGGCCGTGATCGAGACGAACATCGCGCCCTGGATGAAGGGCATCGCGATCAAGAAGTCCCGGTAGTTGCTCGTCGGGAAGCGGGGGATGTGCGTGGCCGCGCTGAGCGCCGAGCCGTTGATCGCGAACAGGATCAGCGGAAAGATCACCGGGAAGATCAGCAGCGCGCGCTGCCGCACCGTCCGGATGACCGCGCGGCGCGCCACGGCGAGGGTCTGCTCGACCAGCGAGGGCGCCGTCGACCGCGGCGCCGCGATCGGCTCGAGCGCCACGTCAACGGCCACGGCGCCTCCTTCGGCGGCCGCCTTCGGCCGGCTCCTCGGCGATCGCGCCGTCGCCGGCGCCCTCGAGCTTGCGCCCGGTCTTCGCCAGGAACACGTCGTCGAGCGAGGGTTGGTGCAACTGGAGCAGCTCGACCCGCAGGTCCGCCTGGTCGAGCAGCCGGATGACCTCCGCAAGCTGCGCCTCGCCGCCCGGGAGCTGGACGGTGACGCTGCCGCGCCCGTTGTGGCGAAGCTCGCCGAATCCCCGCAACAGCTCGGCGAGCCGATCGCTGGCGTCTGGGTTGACGGGCGTGACCTCGACGCTCGGGCTGCCGATCTCGGCCTTCAGCTGGGCGGGAGTTCCCTCGGCGACGATCCGGCCGTGGTCGATGATCCCGACCCGGTCCGCGAGTACGTCCGCCTCCTCCAGATATTGGGTCGTGAGGAAGACCGTCATCCCCTCGTCGTGCGCGAGCCTCGCGACCTCCTCCCAGAGGGCGGTGCGGCTCTGGATGTCGAGCCCGGTGGTCGGCTCGTCGAGGAACAGGATCCGTGGCCGGTGGACGAGCGCCAGCGCCAGGTCGAGCCGGCGCTTCATCCCTCCTGAGTACCCCCCGACACGGCGGTCGGCGGCCTCCGTCAACCCCACTCGTTCCAGCAGCGCGTTGGCCTGCTGCTTGCGCTCGGCCTTGGGGATGCCCTGGAGTGTGGCCTGAAGCATCAGGTGCTCCCGTCCTGTGAGGATCGCGTCGAGCGCGGCCTCCTGTAGTGCGGCGCCGATCCTGGCGCGCACCTGCGCGCCCTGCCTGACGACGTCGTAGCCCCCGACCGTCGCGCGGCCGCTGGTCGGCGGCAGCAGCGTCGTCAGCATCAGCACGGTGGTCGACTTGCCTGCGCCGTTGGGACCGAGGAAGCCGTAGATCTCGCCGGGGGACACGTACAGGTCGATCCCGTCGACCGCGCGCGGGCCCTTGCGGAACTCACGCACCAGCTGTTCGACCTCGATCGCCCGGCTGTCGCCCTCGGCACTCACGGGATCCGACCATACCAGACGTTTGGACTAAGAAACAATTTGACTCATCAATAGGCTTGCATGCGCTTACGATGCCCACGCAAGCGCATCGGCGCATGTCTAGCAGCGCGGGTGCTCGGGGCGGGTAGGATCGGTCCGTGCTCGAGGCGGTGCTGTTCGACCTCGACGGCGTGCTGATCGACTCCGAGCAGGCGTGGGACGCCGCCCGGCGCGCGGTCGTCGAGGCGGCCGGGGGCCACTGGCAGCCGGAGGCCACCCGGGCGATGATGGGGATGAGCGCGCCCGAGTGGTCGCGATATCTGCACGACGAGCTCGGCGTCGCGCTTGATCCGGCCGAGATCAACGGGCGTGTGGTCGAGCGGCTGCTGGCCGGGTACCAGCGGGAGCTACCCCTGCTCCCGGGAGCGGTCGACGCGGTGAGGCGGCTCGCGGCGCGTTGGCCGCTCGGGCTGGCCTCATCGGCGAATCGAGAGGTGATCGACGCCGTGCTCGCCAGGAGCGGGCTCGCCGACAGCTTCGCGGTGACCGTCTCAGGCGAGGAGGTCGCCCACGGCAAGCCGGCCCCGGACATCTACCTCGCCGCCGCCCGCAAGCTGGACGTTCCGCCGGAGTCCTCGGCGGCGGTCGAGGACTCCACCAACGGCCTGCGCGCCGCGTCGGCCGCCGGGACGCTCGTGGTGGCGTATCCCAACCGCGCGTTTCCACCGAGCGCCCAGGCGCTGGCGCTCGCCGCCGTCACGCTCGGTTCGCTGGACGAGCTGACGCCCGAGCTGCTCGAGTCGCTGGCGCGCTCGTGACCGCCGGCTACCGGCCGGCGACCGTCGTCGACAACGACGGGGTCCCGGCGAGCGTCTGGTACACCACGCAATAGCGCTCGGTCAGCTGCCGCAAGGTTGCGAGCTGCTGCTCGTCGGCGTCGGTATCGAGCTCGAACGACAGGCGGATGGCGGAAAAGCCGACCGGCGCCTCGCGGTCGACGCTGAGCGTGCCGCGGAAATCGAGGTCTCCCTCGGCGCGGACGCGTCCGCTCGGCACCGAGATCCCCAGCGAGATCGCGACCGATCGCAGCGTGACGCCCGCGCACGCAACCAGCGCTTCAAGCAGCATGTCGCCCGAGCAGAGCAGCGTCCCGTCGCCGCCGGAGGCCGGGTGCAGGCCGGCTTCGGCGATCGCGCGCGCGGTGTGCACGGAACACGACACGCCCTCGCCGAGGCTGCCCTCCGCCTTCAGCGTGAGCAGGGCAGCCTCGGGCTGCTCCCGGTAGCGGTCCTTGAGCGGTGCCTGCAGGGCCTGCAGCTCGTCCCGGTCCATCTCCGCCGAGCATAGCCCTGCCTCTCGGCACTGTATCTACTACGTGATGTAGTACACTCCGTTGCAGGAGCTCATCATGTCGATCAAACGACCAACCCTCTTGAGAATCAACAAGGCGAATGCCGACGGGCAGAGGCCCCGCGATGAGCGTGACGAGCGCGGTTGGCGGGTTGCCCCCGCCCCCGATGGGCGCGGGATGCCCGATGCGCCGAAGCCGCGACCCCCGCATCGGAGGCGCGGCTTCCTGTGGTTTGTCGGGCTGTTGCTCGCGCTCAACTTCGGCTCGGTGCTGCTGGTCCGGCCCGCCAGCCAGACTCGCGTGAACGTCCCGTTCAGCCCGTACTTCGTCACCGCCGTGCGGGACGGGCGCGTCGCCTCGATCGCGTCCAAGGGCGACACGATCCAGGGCACCTTCAAGGTCGCGGTGCGCTTCCCGGCCGGGAGCGCCACGGCCCCGTCGACCAGGCTGTTCAGCACCGAGGTGCCGACGTTCTGGAACGACAACCAGCTGACCGCGATGCTGCAGGCCCACAACGTCCAGATCAACGCGACGTCGCCGACCGCGGGCGGCTCGCTCGTGGCTTCGCTGCTGTTCGGGTTCGGCCCGACGCTGCTGATCGTCGGCCTGTTCGTCGTGTTCGCGCGACGCGCCTCCCGGGGCGGCGCCGCCGGGGCGCTCGGCAACTTCGGTCGCTCGCAGGCACGGCGGATCGATCCGGCGACGATCCGGATCACGTTCGCCGACGTTGCCGGAATCGACGAGGCCAAGACCGATCTGACCGAGATCGTCGACTTCCTGCGAGATCCCAAGCGCTACGGCCGGCTCGGCGGGCGGATGCCCCACGGCGTGCTGTTGTCCGGCGCCCCCGGGACCGGCAAGACCCTGCTTGCGCGGGCGGTCGCCGGCGAGGCCCACGCCGCGTTCTTCTCGATCTCCGCTTCGGAGTTCATCGAGGCGATCGTCGGGGTCGGCGCCTCACGCGTGCGCGACCTATTCACGAAGGC
>DATKFF010000539.1:0-3109 GCA_035511595.1 Solirubrobacteraceae bacterium
GACCAACGCCAACGCCCTGTCGCAGGTGTCCACCGAGGAGTTGCTGTTGGAGTTACGACGCCGCATCATCGCCCCCCGCGACAGACGCCACGAAACCTGGGACGACTGGGGCGGCGGCCTAGACCCGCACGGCGACTGGCCCGAGGAGGGCTAGCAGCCAGCACCTGACCGATCTCCTGCCCGACTGGACGGCGGTGGCTTAATTTGGGAAACGGCTGCCGAGGCTTGGCCCAGTCCGACCCAGTCCGACCCGGTCCGGCTCGTCCAGCGCGTGGTCGCCGAGGAGATGTCGGCCGTGCTCGACAAGCAGGGAAGCCTCGAGGTCGTGGTCGACATGACCGCGTCGGTGTGAGAGGAGCAGGCGAGATGCGCGTTGTCGTCATTGGAGGCGGGCCCGCTGGTGTGTCCGCCGCCCTGCACGCCGCCGAGCTTGGCGCAGAAGTCACGCTCGTCGAGCGGGGGCGGGTCGGCGGCACCGCGTTCAACAGCGGCCCGGCACCGGTGCGCACGCTGGCTCGGGCCGCACGCCTGGTAAGGGACTGGAGCTCGTGGGAAACGTTCGGTCTGCGCGGGCCACGGCCCGAGGTCGACCTCGCCGCTACCCTGGCCAACGCCCAGCGGGTGGCCGACTACCTCTATGAACGCAAGCGCGTCGCCGACCACATCCGCTCCGTCGGGGTCGACCTCGTCGAAGAGGCCGGCGACGCCCGGTTCGTCGACGCCAACACGGTCGCAGCGGCCGACGGCCGCACGTGGACTGCGGATCGGGTGATCATCGCCGTCGGCGGCAAGGCCGGGCGACTGCCGATCCTCGGGGCCGAGCTCGCCCTGACCTACGAGGACCTGCGCAACCTGAACTCCCTGCCCGACCGGGTCTGCGTCATCGGGGCGGCCGACACGGGCTGCCAGCTCACGTCGATCCTGGCGGACTTCGGCTGCGAAGTCACGCTGGTCGAGCACGCGCCCCGGATCGCGCAGCGAGCCGATGTCGACGTCTCGGTCGCGCTCGAACTCGCTTTCCGGGGGCGCGGCATCGAGGTCATCACCAGCGCCGCAGTCCACCAACTCGAGGCGCTGCAACCTGGTGTGCGCGTCCTGTACCGAGTCGGCGACGAGTCCAGAACGGTCGACGTGGACGCGGCGTTCTTCGCCGTCGGCTGGCCCGGCAACGCCGACCTCGTCGACGCCGCCGCTGCCGGTGTGGCAACGGAGCGTGGCTATGTGGTGGTCGATGCGTTCACAGCCACGAGCGTCCCCCACATCTTCGCCGCCGGGGACGTCGATGGGAACAGCATGCTCGTCAGCAGCGCGACGCTCGAAGGCCGTGTCGCCGCTGAGAACGCGGTGCTCGGCCCGCGTCGCCGGGTCGTCCATGAGATCGTCCCCGTCGGCAGTTTCACCGACCCCGAGTACGGCAGCGTCGGGCTCACCGAGGAGCAGGCCCGCGCCCGCTACGACTGCGCCGTCGCCGTGGCCCGCTATGAGGACATGCTGCGGCCCGTCGCCGACGGGCAGCCGGAAGGGTTCTGCAAGCTGATAGTCGAGACCGCGCGACGGCAGATCGTCGGCGCTCACGTGCTCGGCGAGTACTCGGCCGAAGTGATCCAGATGGTCGCGGCCTGCATGGTGGCGGGGATGCGCGTCGAGGAGGTCGCCGAGCTTCAGTTCGCCTTCCCCACGTTCACCGAGGGAGTCAGTCAGGCTGCCCAGATGGTGGTGAACCAGCTCGGCGTCCGTCCGATGCCCCATCTCTGGAGCAGTCTGAGCTCCACGCCGTCGGTCCTAGGATGACCGGCGCCTCATCGCGACCCTTCTCGTTCCAGGCGAAACTCGATCATTTCCGTATCCGGAACGGGCTCGATGTGGGGTCCTCCCACAGCGCGTGGATCAGGTCTATGAGGCGACACATGTCCGATGTGAGCGGGAATGCGTCTCCGAACTGCTCGGACCTGCAGAAACTCGACACCCACGAACACCGACGGTCCGACCTGACGGCCTGATGACCCCCTGTGGGGTGATCGTTTTTCTACGTTCCGGTCACCCCACGGTGCATGGCGAGCGTGTCGTGCCGTCATCTCTCGGTGCACGCCTCCGAGGCACTACCCTATGGCGTGGCTATAGGTAAGTCGCATTAAGAATCACGTTCGGACAACAGCACACAGATAGCACGGTGATTCACTCTCCGGCCCGGATATGCGCTCTGAGCCGGGTAAACAGATTGTTCACCGGCTGGACCACAATAAGCAGGCGAGACCAGGTGGGAGCATGTCATGCCGGCAATCGTCCTCATCGGCGCCCAGTGGGGCGACGAGGGCAAAGGTAAGGCCACTGACCTGCTCGGCGGGCGCGTGCAGTGGGTGGTGCGCTATCAGGGCGGCAACAATGCCGGGCACACGGTCGTGTTGCCGACCGGCGAGAATTTCGCGCTGCATTTGATTCCGTCCGGGGTGCTGACGCCCGGCGTCACCAACGTGATCGGTAACGGCGTGGTGGTCGATCCCGGTGTGCTGCTCAGCGAATTGCAGAGCCTCGAAGACCGGGGTGTGGACACGTCCAAGCTGTTGATCTCCGCCGACGCGCACCTGCTGATGCCCTACCACGTCGCCATCGACAAGGTCACCGAGCGCTACATGGGCAGCAAGAAGATCGGCACCACCGGCCGTGGTATCGGGCCGTGCTACCAGGACAAGATCGCCCGCATGGGAATCCGGGTCGCCGACGTGCTCGATCCGGAGCTGCTGGCCCACAAGGTCGAGGCCGCGCTGGAACTCAAAAACCAGATATTGGTCAAGGTCTACAACCGCAAGGCGCTCGAGCCGGCCCACGTGGTCGAGGTCGTGCTGGAACAGGCCGACGGATTCCGGCACCGCATCGCCGACAGCCGGCTGTTGCTCAACGCCGCATTGGAAGCCGGCGAAACCGTATTGCTGGAGGGCTCGCAGGGCACGCTGCTCGACGTCGACCACGGCACCTATCCGTATGTGACATCGTCGAATCCGACGGCGGGCGGCGCGGCCGTCGGATCCGGCATCGGCCCGACCAGGATCACCACCGTGCTGGGAATCCTCAAGGCCTACACCACCCGGGTGGGATCTGGCCCTTTCCCCAC
>DATKFF010000540.1:0-5840 GCA_035511595.1 Solirubrobacteraceae bacterium
GGTCCCGGCGATCGTCTCGAGCGCGGTAGCCATGTCGACGTCGTCGAACACCACGACCGGCGCCTTGCCGCCGAGCTCGAGGTGCACGCGCTTCAGCGAGTCGGCCGCGTTGCGGGCGATCCACTTACCCGTCTCGACCGATCCCGTGAGCGAGACCATGTCAACCTGCTCGTGGGTCACGAGCGCCTGGCCCGCGGGGTTGCCGTGTCCGGTGATCACGTTGAGCACGCCCTTGGGCAAAATTTCGCCCGCGTACTCGGCGAGCTTCAGCGTCGTCAGGGGAGTCGTCTCAGCCGGCTTCAGGACGATCGAGTTGCCGGCCGCGAGCGCCGGGCCGATCTTCCAGATCGCCATCATCAGCGGGTAGTTCCACGGGGCGATCTGGCCGACCACGCCGACGGGCTCACGCCGCACCATCGACGTGTAGCCACTCATGTACTCGCCCGCGGCGCGGCCCTCGAGCGTGCGCGCGGCGCCGGCGAAGAAGCGGAGGTTGTCGACCATGAACGGGATCTCGTCCGCCCGGACGGCCGCGATCGGCTTGCCCGCGTTGTCGGCCTCGAGCTCCGAGAGCTCGTCCGCGTGCGCCTCGATCGCGTCGGCCAGCTTCAGCAGCGCGAGCGCCCGCTCGCCCGGGGTCGTGCGCGACCACCCGTCGAACGCACGCCTTGCGGCCGACACGGCACGGTCGACATCCGGCTCCGTGGACAGGGGCGCGTGGGCCATCACCTCACCAGTCGCCGGGTTGAGCACGGGTTCGGTCTTGCCCTCGGCCGGATCCACGAACTCGCCGTCGATGAAGTTCCTGACGGTTTGAGTCTCCGTAGCCATCTCCGCCGGGCAAACCTACCACCTGACGCGGCTGCGGCGAAGCGGGCAGACAGATGTTTGAGCGCGGTAGTCTGGCGTCGAAGCGAGATGGACCCTGCGTCTGGCATCGGAATTCCAGTGGCGTTCGGCGCCGGGCTGATCTCGTTCCTGTCGCCGTGCGTGCTGCCGCTCGTTCCCGGCTACATATCGGCGGTCGCCGGCGTCACTCCGGAGGAGATCCGGCCGCGGCGGGTGATCGGGCCGACGCTCGCGTTCGTGGCGAGCTTCTCGGTGATCTTCATCACGCTCGGCCTGCTCGGTCAGCAGGCGCTCCGCGGTGCGCTGACCGGGCCGGCCGCGCTGAAGATTTCTGGGGGACTGATCATTGCGATGGGCGTGCTGTTCGTGCTCGCGCCGTTCGTGCCACGCCTGTCGCGTGAGTGGCACGTGGGCCGGCTGGCGACCCGCGCCGGCCGCGGTGGCCCGGTGATCGCCGGCGGCGCGTTCGCGCTGGCGTGGACGCCGTGCACCGGGCCGACGCTCGGGGCGATCGTGACCGCCGCAGGAACGTCGAACTCGGCCGCTCACGGCGCCTTCCTGCTGGCCGTCTACTGCGCCGGCCTCGGGGTGCCGTTCCTGATCACCGGGCTGGCGTTCGGCACCGCGACTTCGGCCCTGGACGTCGTCAAGCGCCACTATCCGCTCGTGATCGGGGCGGGCGGCGCGGTCCTGATCGGGATGGGGGTGCTGATCTGGACTGGCGAGTTCACGCAGCTGAACATCACGGTCAGCCACTGGCTCCAGAGCCTCCACCTCCCGAACCTGAACTCAGACACGTAGGGATCGCCCGGCCCGCGCCGAATGAAGTCCGACCACACGGGTTGGACTTAGGCGAGCCTAAGTTGGTACGCTGAAATCGTCCAGAGTATTAGGGCGCCCTAACTCTTTGTAAGCGTTAACCGTGTCGTTTCCCGAAACCATCGGGCTCGGAGCCCTCGCCGGATTCACCATTTACCTGGGGCTGCCTGCGGGACGGCTACAGCTCCTCGGGACGCGGGGCCGGGTCGCGCTGGCGATGTTCTCCGTCGGGATCCTGGCGTTCATCTTCGTCGACGTCATCTCGAACGGGCTGTCGATCGTCCACACCGCGCTCGACCAGGCCAAGCACCACAACGGCTCGGTCCCGTACCTGATCCTGTTGGTGGCGCTGCTCGGCGCGGGCTTCCTGGCGGGGAGCTCGGGCCTCGCCGCGATCGAACGGCGGCTCCGCCCGGTCGGGCCGCGCAACCCGCCGATCGCCGGCGGCTCGAGCGCCGCGGCCGTGTCGGTCTCCGAGGCCGAGCAGATCGCCCAGGAGCTTGGCGTCGCCAGGCGCCGCGCGTTGCGTACCGGGCTCACGATCGCGGGCGCGATTGGGGTGCACAACTTCGCGGAGGGGCTCGCGATCGGGGTCTCGGCGCGAGCCGGGGCGATCAGCCTGGCGACGGTGCTGATCATCGGCTTCGGGCTGCACAACGCCACCGAGGGCTTCGGGATCGTCGGCCCGCTCGGAGGCGTGCAGCCCTCTTGGAAGTGGCTCGGGCTCGCCGGGCTGATCGCCGGCGCCCCCACGTTCCTCGGGACGATGGTCGGGTTCGAGGTCACCAGCCATCCGCTCGAGCTCGCGTTCTACGCCGCCGCCGGCGGCGCGATCATGTATGTGATCGGCGAGATCTGGAACGGGATGCGTCGCTACGGCTACCGCGAGCTCGGCCTTCTGATGCTGAGCGCGGGCTTCATGCTGGGCGTGGTCACCGACCTGGTGATCACCGCCGGCGGCGGCTGAGCCCTCCCCGCTGGCTAGATCAGCTGCCGTGAGCGAGCCGCGCGGACCATCTCCGTGAGCGTCTCGCGGGCGCTGTGACGCGGCTCCCAGCCGAGCTCACGCCGTGCCTTCGCGGTGTCCATCAGCACCGGCTCGCGCAGGCTCTCGATCCACTGCGCCTGCGCCGGGACCATCGGCAACCGGGCGATCAGCTCGGCGGCGCCGTCGAGCGCGGCGGTGGGCACCGGCACGCTGTACCACCCGAGTGCTGCGGCGAGGTCGCTCATCGTCAGCTCGCCGCGCCCGGCGAGGTTGTAGACGCCCGGCTCGCCGCGGCCGAGCACGGCTGCGAGCATCGCGTCCGCGACGTCGTCGTGGTGCACCAGCTGGAAGCGAACCCCCGGGTCGGGTAGGACCGGCTTGATCGCCGGGACTCGCTGGAGCGCGTCGAGCACGGCCGCCGACAGCGGGTTCTGCTGCCGGCGGATCAGGTCGTAGAGCTGCACGTAGGGGATGTTCGTGATCAGCGCCAGGGCGTCGGGGCCGGCGACGATGCACGGCCGAAAGATGTAGGCGTCCGTCGGAGTTCCGTCGAGCACCTCGTGCAGGACGCCCTCGAGCTCCGCCTTCTGGGCCGAGTAGTAGTGGCGCTCGGTGCCGCGCGGCGGCACATCCTCGGTCAGGAGCGGCGGGTTGTCGGCGTGGAAGCCGTAGGCCGCGACCGACGAGGCGTAGACGAGCCGCTGCGCGCCTGCCGCGGCGGTCGCCTCGAACACCGTCCGTGATCCCTCGACGTTGACGAGCTGGGTGCGCTCGCGGCCGCCGACGATCAGGAACGCGAGGTGCACGACGACGTCCGCTCCGGCGACAAGCTCGTCCACCGCGATCCGGTCGAGCACGTCGCCGCGCCGGTACTCGGTCTTGCGCAGGCCCTCGGCGGCCGGGTCGAACGGGCGCCTGGCCATCGCGACCACGCGGCCGACCTCGTCGGAGGCCTCGAGGTTGCGAAGCAGCGAGCGCCCGATGTCGCCGGTCGGTCCGGTCACGGCGACGGTCAGCGAGCGCGCGGGCATCGGTGAGGTCCCGCTGGTCTCAGCCACGACGTGCCAGCTCACGTTTTGCGGTCCGGCGAAAGCGGCGGGCCTTCGCCGCGTTGGCGCGCAGCAGCGCCAGCCGGGAGGCCGGGAGCTCGAACCCGCCGACGAGCTTGCGCGGGACCAGCACCCACTTGCCGTCGTGGAACGCGAGGTCGCCGCGGACCTGGAAGTTCTGCTGCCAGGTGAACTGCTCGCCGTGGACGTGGGCGGTCAGGCATGCGAGTCCCGACTGCAGCGGCACGCCCGTCAGCTCGCCCTCGATCCTGACCCAGCGCGCCGCCTCGTCGAGGTGGATGGGAACCCGGACCGAGAACGGGAAGCCGTCCGGCGAGACGATCGACAGCACGGCCGTGGGGTAGCGCGTGCCGAGCTCGGCGATGCGTGTGTCCCATGCGCTGATGCCGCCGAGCGGGCCGGCGTGGAAGCGCTCCGGTTCCTCGGAGTGCCCGGAGCGCACCTCCTCCAGGTGCGCGTCATACAGGGCCGGCTCGGCGGAGGTATCGCCCCGCGGCCAGACGTAAATTCGCTCGGGGCGCACGCGGATGTAGATCCGGGCGTAGTACCAGCTGAGCATTCGCCGGAGCAGGGCCGGGGGAGTGAACTTGGCGAGCTCCGGCAGCTTCGCGACGGACTCGCGCTCGTAGCGCTCGCGATTGGCGTCGAGGTCACGGTCGTCGACCTCCGCGGAGCCCTGGACGAGCACCATCGGTGGTTCGGGCAGCCCGCTGCCCTTGGGCTCTGAGAACAGCATCGAGACCAGCGGGTTGGCGCGGGCGTCGTTGGCCTTCTTCGGATACCCGATTCCGGTCGTCACGTCGATGCAGGGCGCGCCGGGTGAGTAGTACGGGGTCAGCGGCCAGGTGATCGGCTGCCCGCCAGGGTCGATCGTCGTCAGCTCGGTGGTGATGAAGCGATCGAACACCGCCTGCACGTCCTCTGGCAGAGATGAGGTCATCCGCTAGTCCTCGTAGCCCGGCTCGCCGGGGAGCACGACGCGGGCCTGCTCGCCGGAGAGCACGACCCGCGGCTCCACGGGCTGGATCTCACGGCGGCGCGCATACGCGAGCAGCTCGTCCGCCGAACCGAAGCCCGACAGCTGTTCGAGGTGCTTGACCGTCGGGAAGACGAGCAGCAGCTCGCCCTGGCGGCCGGCCTCGAGCGCAGCGGACGGCTCATACCAGCGCGCATCGACGACCTCGCCGCCGTCGATCCGAGGCTCGGCGTCGGGCGGGAGCGGTGCCAGGTAGAACCACGTGTCAAACCGGATCTTGACCTGCGGCGGCGTGATCCAGCGTGAGAACGGCACGAGCTCCTCGGCGGACTCCAGCGCGATCCCGGCCTCCTCCGACAGCTCACGGACGGCGGCGGCGCGGAGCGCGCGATCGCCGTCGCCCTCGCCGCGGTCGACCGCGCCGCCGGGGAACACCCAGGCGCCGCCCATGAACCGCGAGTCGGGGTTGCGCTTGACGAGCAGCACCTCGAGCGCGTCGCCGCCGCCGCGAAGCACGATCACCGTCGCGGCCGGTCGCGGGATCGTCTCCTCGCCGAGGTTGAGCTCCTCTCCGGGCGCGGGGCGGTCGATCGCCACGGGGTGACCCTAGCGCGGCCGGCGATACGCTTGCCGTGTGAAGTACATGTGTGAATCGTGCGGGTTCATCTACGACCCGGCCGACGGCGATCCGGACGGCGGCATTCCGCCCGGCACCGCGTTCGAGGACATTCCGGAGACGTGGTTCTGTCCCGTCTGCGGGGCCCGCAAGCAGGACTTCACGCCGTACGACGGTTAGTCTCCGGCGGCGCGCAGCCCCAGGTAGCGGCCGAGCGCCGCGAACCCCGCCAGGCAGGCGAGCGCGTCGACGATCCCGCGCAGCGCCCCGTCGAACGGGTCGCTCTGAGCGACGCCGACCACGGTCAAAGCCACAGCGACACCCGCCGCGACCGTCAGCGCGAACGCCCACGGGCGCCCACGCAGGGTGCGGGGCACAAGCGGGCCGACATCCTCGAACACGTCGCCTGCGACGCCCGGCGCGGTGGGCTTCACCCGCAGCGCCGAGCGCACCGCGACGGCGAGTGCGGCGAGCGCGCAGATGCCCACACCCGCAACTGCGCCGGCGGCGATCCGCCACCAG
>DATKFF010000541.1:0-4122 GCA_035511595.1 Solirubrobacteraceae bacterium
ACCATCGCGCGCCAGTGCTCCGGCGAGTCGTTGAGGAACCCGCGCGGGGCGCCGAACCCGGCGTTCGCGAACGCGACGTCGAGCCGGCCGAAGTGCTGCAGCGCCTGGTCGACCATCGCTCGCTGCTGCTCCCACTCGGTCACGTCGCACTGCACCGGGAGCGCCCGGTCGGAACCGCCGAGCTCGGAGGAGAGATCGAGCAGCTGATCGCGTGAACGCGCCGCCAGCACCAGCCGGTAGCCCGCGGTCGAGGCCTGACGTGCGGTCGCGGCCCCGATCCCACTCGAGGCGCCCGTGATCAGGAATACGGGGTCTGGCATGGCAGCATCATCTCAGTGCAAGACCGAGCTCGCATACACGTCCAGGCCGGCGCCGGTGGCGACGGAAGCCTCAGCTTCCGGCGCGAGGCCCACGTGCCCAAGGGCGGCCCGGACGGTGGCGACGGCGGCCGCGGGGGCAATGTGGTGCTCGTGTGCGACGACTCGCTGCGTGACCTCGAGCGCTTCCGTCGCAAAAGCCACTTCAAGGCGGGCCGGGGCGGCCACGGCCAGGGCTCCCAGCGCCACGGAAAGGACGGCGAGACGCTGGAGCTCACGGTTCCGCCCGGGACCGAGGTGACGGTCGAGGCCGACGGGACCCGCCACGATCTCGTCCGACCCGGACAGCGAGCAGTGGTGGCGCGGGGCGGGACCGGCGGGCGCGGAAACAAGCGCTTCGCCGGCCCGACGCACCAGACGCCGCGGTTTGCCGAACGCGGGCTCCCCGGGGAGGACAGCTGGCTCACGCTCCAGCTCAAGCTGCTGGCCGACGTCGGCCTGGTCGGGCTGCCCAACGCCGGCAAGTCCTCGCTGATCTCGCGCCTGACGAATGCTCGCCCAAAGGTCGCCGGCTACCCGTTCACGACGCTCGAGCCGGCGCTCGGAACGCTTGACGCCGACGACCGGCAGCTTGTGATCGCCGACATCCCGGGGCTGATCGAGGGCGCGTCGGGGGGCGCCGGGCTGGGCCACGAGTTCCTCGCCCACGTCGAGCGCACGCGGGCGCTCGTGCACGTGCTGGAGCTGGCGCCTCTCGACGCGTCGGACCCGGTCGCGAACTACGAACTGGTCGAGCACGAGCTCAAGCTGCACGACCCGCGGCTGGCGTCACTGCCGCGCGTGCTGGCGCTCTCGAAGGCCGACCTGGTCGATCCCGAGACCGCCGAGCGGGCCCGCGCCCGCTGGGACGAGCGGCTCGGACCCGAGGTCCCGGTGATCGTCACCTCGTCGGTCTCCGGCGCCGGTCTCAGGGACCTGTCCTCCGAGCTGCTGCGCCTGGTGCCGGTCGAGGGGGAGCAGGCCGAGGCGCTGGATGGGGACCGCGGAGAGCCGGTGGAGGTTGCCGAGCACCGCGTGTTTCGGCCGGCGGCGGAGCGGGGCTGGCAGGTCGAGCGGGTGGGGGAGCGGAGCTTTCGGGTCAGCGGTCCCGGGATCGAGCGACTGGTGGCCCGCTACGACCTCGACAACGAGGACGCGCTCGCCTACCTCGAGCGACGGCTGCGGGGCATCGGCGTGATCGACGCGCTCCAGAGCCGGGGGTTCGAGCCGGGCGACGATGTGGAGATCGCAGGTGTCGCATTTGACCTAGATCCGGAGTAGGATGCCGCGCTTCGGGAACGGGTGAGGGAGGGATAGGTGCGTCGTCTTGTCATTGTCGTGGCCGGTCTGATGGCTCTGGCTGCGCCGCCCGCAGGGGCGAAGGTCCTGCGTGTCGGCAGTTTTCACGGGATCCGCGGTCAGTACCACTCGGTCCAGGCTGCCGTTGACGCGGCCAAGCCGGGCGACTGGATCCTGATCGGTCCGGGGGACTACAAGACGACCACCAGCCGCGCGCCCGCGGGAGCTGCTGATCATCCCGCCGGGGTGCTGATCACGAAGCCGCGGTTGCGCCTTCGTGGGATGAACCGCAACACGGTGATCGTCGACGGAACCAGGCGCGGCCGGGCGTGCAACAGCATCGAAGCCGATCAGAACTTCGGCCCCGGCAACTCCGACGGCAGCGGGCCGATGGGCCTGAACGGGATCATGATCTGGAAGGCCGACAACGTCTGGGTCCAGAACCTCACGGCCTGCAACTTCCTCGGCGGCACCGGCACGGGCGGCAACGAGATCTGGTGGAACGGCGGCGACGGCAGCGCGCAGATCGGGGGCTGGGGTTACCTCGGCTCCTACCTGAACGCCACCAGCACCTACTTCAACAACGACGAGACGACCGCCGCCGAGTACGGGATCTTCTCCAGTAACTGGGACGGCGGCACCTGGTACCGCGACTACACGAGCAACTTCAACGACTCCGGGTTCTACATCGGCGCGTGCCAGCAGCAGTGCAACCAGACGATCAACGACGTGTGGGCGGAGTTCAGCGCGCTCGGTTACTCGGGCTCCAACTCCGGTGGCCAGCTGGTGGTAGAGAACTCGCAGTTCGACCACAACGAGGACGGCTTCGACACCAACAGCCAGAACGGCGACAACCCGCCGCCGCAGGACGGCGCCTGCCCCAACAACGGGGTCAGCCCGATCACGCACACGCATTCGTGCTGGGTGTTCATGAACAACTACGTGCACGACAACAACAACCCGAACGTCCCGACGGCCGGGCTGGCGGGTGGCGGACCCGTCGGTACGGGGATGTCCCTGTCCGGCGCTCGCGACGACACTGTGATGCACAACCGGTTCGTGCACAACGGAGCTTGGGGGACGATCATCGTGCCGTTCCCAGACAGCGGGCCGCCGTGCACCGGCGGGACGAACAGCGGCGCCGTATGCCTCTACGACCCGTGGGGGGACGCAGTGATCGGCAACACGTACTCGGGCAACGGGTTCTTCGGCAACCCGACCAACGGCGACATCGGGCTCTCGAATGCCGAGCCCGGCCCGACCGACTGCTTCAGCGGCAACGTCGACGCCGCCGGGCTGACGAGCGCGCCCAGCAACATCGAGCAGATGTATCCCGACTGCAACGGCCAGAGCGTCCCGCCGAGCGACAGCAACCCGCAGTCCGCGCAGTTCACCGAAGAGGTGGCGTGCGACTCCAATCTCGCGTTGCCCGGCGCAGGCAAGGCGCCGTGCCTACCGGGAGACAACTACCCGCGGGCGACCAACATCGTGATCGCGCCGCTGCCGCCGGCGCGGGCGCTGACGACGATGCCGAACCCGTGCTCGGGGGTCCCCGCCAACCCGTGGTGTCCCGGCCGCACGGGCAAGCGCGGGCGTCGCTCGCGGCGTCCCGCGGGGCAGCTTCGCGCGTCCGGCTCCTTCTGGGGCTGAGCGGCTGCCGGCGGGGCCGGCCGACGGTTATCCACGCGGATAGAAATCCGGCCTGTGTGCCGGGGAGCACGCTCCGTCCCCCTGCGTTCGTATATACATCCCCGCTCGCCGTGCGCCGAATAACCGTCTTTTCACTTCTCGCGCTCGCCGCCCTGGTATTCACGCCGGTGGCCGCCGCGCGCGTCTTGCGCGTGGGGACCTACCACGGAAGTCGCGGCCAGTACCGCACGATTCAGGCAGCGGTCAACGCGGCGAAGCCGGGCGACTGGATCCTGGTCGCACCCGGCGACTACAAGACCACGTCGAGCCACGCGCCGAGCGGTGCCTCGGACCGACCGTCCGGCGTGCTGATCACGACGCCGCGACTGCACCTTCGCGGGATGAACCGCAACACGGTGATCGTGGACGGCACCAAGCCGCACTCGGCGCCTTGCAGCCGCAAGGCCTCGGCCCAGAACTTCGGGCCCGCGAACCCAGACGGCAGCGGGCCGATGGGCCTGAACGGGATCATGGTCTGGAAGGCCGACAACGTCTCGGTCCAGAACCTGACCGCTTGCAACTTCCTCGGTGGCACGGGGACCGCCGGTAACGAGATCTGGTGGAACGGCGGCGACCAGAGCGGCCAGATCGGCGGCTGGGGATATCTCGGCTCCTACCTGAACGCGACGAGCAGCTTCTACCAGAACGAGACGAGCGCGTCCCAGTACGGGATCTTCTCGAGCAACTGGGACGGCGGCACGTGGGATCAGACCTACGTCAGCAACTTCAACGACTCGGGCTACTACATCGGCGCCTGCCAACAGCAGTGCAACCAGAC